>JASLEF010000185.1 GCA_030151245.1 Ignatzschineria sp.
GAAAAAGTCTGGGGTAAATACTTAGATGATATTTTCACTGGTAGAAATAAAATCTCATTAAGTGCAATTTTTGATCATCTCAAAGATGTGAATACTATTAGGAATAGGTTTTCACATTATGAGCCTTTATGGAAACCTAAAAAAAGCGTACAAAAATATACTGCTGGACAAGAATTTGATGAAGCAATAAAGGAGCTTCGTAAAAAATACAATAAAATCCTATTTGTTTTAAACATATGTTGCCCAAAAACAAGCTCTTATATTAGAGAACAGACAAGCGAAAAATTTAATAAAAAGTTAGAAGAATATAAAAATCAGTTCTAAACTTGTTAATACTCCCATTAATAATAATGTTTATTAAACAAAGGTCTAATACACAAAACGAGATAGAAGAGGATAAATAATTATTTATTAAAAATCACATGATATTTAGAGCCTATTCGCTTTAACAAGTCTGGCCATTCCTCCCCAGGTTTTGCTAACTGACTAGCTTCAAATTCTGATATTTTCTTACGCTTTGGTTTAGAGGCTTGTTGATTTTGTTCATCTACCCAGTCAATCGTATTTGGATCTCTTACCTGAGATTTTTCTTTAAACTCAATAAAATCAAATGAAAAGCCTGTGATAGAGCGCCCTTTCTTGTGTTGAATCATCTTGATTTGAATATTGGACAATTCATTAATTTGAGTAATTGCTAGATCAAGAACCCTTCTCTTAAAATCAGACATTTTAGGGTATTCATGTGCTTCAACCCCAAGCCTATTTCTAAACTCTTGTAATTCAAAAATAGGCGTTTTATGTGTTGATCTCCAAGCGATAATCAATTCATAAAGCCTAATAGCATAGGGACTGGTCATTCTCGCCACATCTTCCAAAAAATACTTTGTATAACAAAGCTTCTCCTCGATTAGTTCAATGAATGGAATTAACTCACGAGCAAATAAAATTTCTATCTCCCCAGAATCTTCATGATATTTGGACGACTGCAACCAATGACTACGAATTATTGTGCGCCCTTGAGTGTAAGAAAATTCACGCCTAAATAATGTATTACAAGCTGTTTTTAAATCTCGATAGACATTCTTTTTATCAACGTCATAGGCTTCAGCAAAATCATTGGCATGTATCTTTAAATACTCATTGTGATCAATTACCTGATTGTTCTTCCTAGCCAAAACAATACTAAGAAGTAAAATTCTCTGTTCTGTCAGAGATAACGTATAGGTGGCATTAATTAGCGCATTATCTTTTATCACAACATCCTTAGCCATAAATCCTCTTTATTTTATATTTATAAGCTGACAATATATCATTTGTCGCCTTATACCGTCAATCCGTCGCCTTATAACCGTCAATCCGTCGCCTTATAACCGTCAATCCGTCGCCTTATAACCGCATAAGAGTATGATTATAAATGTGTATTAGGGAGCTAAAAGGTTTAAAAGGTTTAAAACTATTAAAATAAGGCTTCGCCTTTTTTTCCCTCTTTTGGAGGGATTAAAAACAAAAAACACACGCCAGCTAATAGTTCACTGATAGCTATAAATTAAACAGGCTTCTATCCTTTTCATTAATTAAGAACTTGTCCAACTGTTTAAGCAGTCGTTCTTTTTCATCTTGATTTTCATCAGCCAATTTCATCATGCACGCACCAATCAAAATTTTACGTCTAGTATCATTTTTTTTGGCGCTCTCTCTCTTTGGCTTTCATAGTTGATTCAGCTTTTCTCTTGAGAGCCTTTAATCTTTTTATCTCTTCTTCCTGCTTCTGGATTCGCTCATCAATTTTGTTGATTTTCTCGTTCATGTTAATCCCTCTATTTATTAATAATTCGATAGCATCATATTCGCTATCTTTTATTAAATCATAGAGGGTAATCAATGCAAATATATAGCTGGACAATATGACTTGTTGGCGTGTCATGTTGTGCTATTATTTCCCTTGATTGAAAAGAAAGGGCGCACTTACGACTTGTACCAAGTCAGTGCGGTATCGCTTGAGGCGATACGGTTAAAAATCAAAAGGAAATCGAAAACGAATGGCTATCTATCATTGCACCACTAAACCAATAAGTCGATCAAACGGAAGAAGTGCCACCGCCAGTAGCGCATATAGAGCAGGGGAAAAAATTGTAGATACCCGTACAGGTGAAATTCATGATTACACTAAAAAGGGTGGTGTTGAGTATTCCGAAATCATCAAACCAAAATCATTAGGGCAAATTGAAATCAAAAGGGATGATCTTTGGAACTTAGCAGAGCATACAGAAAAACGAAAAGATGCCAGAGTCGCGAGAGAATTTATCATTGCATTGCCTAATGAGCTAACGCCAGAAAAGCGGAAAGAGGTTGCACAATCATTTACTAAATATTTAGTAGATCGTTATTCAGTCGTAGCAGATTTAGCCATTCATCAGCCAAATTATCAAGGAGATGACCGAAATCATCATGCACATATCATGGTTACAACTCGACAAGCTGAATCAGTTAATGGCGAATTACAATTAACAAACAAAGCCAATCTGGAACTCAGCAACACAAAAAGGAAGTCATTAAGATTGCAAACTACACAGGATGACATTAAAGAAATTAGGGAGGAATGGGCAAACATTGCAAATAAGGCTTTGAAGCACTCAGGCATTAAAGAAAGAATTGACCACCGCAGTTATGAAGATCAGGGCAAAGAGATGATTCCAACCAAACACGAGGGCGCACAGGTCACCGAAATGAGGCGTAAAGGTATCATCACAGGGATAGCCAAGCTCAACGATGAAATCAAAGAAGAGAATAAAATCATTAAATGCCAGTTATTCGAGGAACAGCAGAACCAAAAACCGACATTATTTGAACGTATTGGATTGAAAAAGCAAGAGAAAATCACAGAAGACTTACCACCAATGAAGGAGGTAATCAGTAATATTGATAGCATGATTCAGAAGGCGGAAGCAGAAAAGCATATCCTACTAGGCGAAAAACTGGACGCATTACGCACAGAAACAGCCAATAAAGCACGAGAAGAGGAACGAGCAAGGAAAGAGAGGGAAAAAGCACGAGAGGCAAATAGAAATCCCTTAGAACGTGAATATTTAATGGCAGCACATGGCAGGGATCAATTTCGCACGATTAAAGAAGCTCAAGCCATGCATAAATTCATTGCTCAAGTTGAACAGGGAGCAGATAAACAAGCTCTACTGGATGAAATCATTCAAAAGAATTTAATGAGAATCACTAAATTTAAAGAATCTCAAAAAGAAAATGTAATTACAAATGAAGATGATAAACGAATAGTGCTAGAGAATAACAAGCCAGAAATAAATATCCCTGAAATTCCTGAACAACAACCAGATCGACAGCCAGCACAAAAAGCAAAGATCATCAAACCACGCCTGAAAGATCGGGATGATGATTGGAACATGGAAAGATAAAAACCCCAAATTCATAGGGGCTTAAAATCTAACTGTGTGTAAAAGTA
>JASLEF010000207.1 GCA_030151245.1 Ignatzschineria sp.
TCAACTGGGTTGTCGTTCATGAGCAGAACCAAAATGCCCCTTGGGCACACAAAGTTGTAGAGATCTTAAGTTCAGATCATTTTAAAGCCTATGCCGCGACTCGATTTGCGAACTACAACTGGCCTCTTGCTTGGGAGCAATCCCAGTAATAACTATTTTCTCAGAAGCATTCGATCATCTACTTTACCTCTTTTAATAGAGAATCGAGCGCTTCCCCTATCTCTTATACGTTATTGATCTTGTTTTATTAAATGCCAGTGGCATATTTTGCCATTCCCCCTTTACTTATTGCCGATTTGGAGAAGCTTGCGGGCATAACAGCTAAGCCAAAAGATTCTCCACAAACTCTTTTAAAATTTTAGGAGAATTTTATTATGCGTCTTACAACAGCCCTACGAAAACGATGGTTTCAACAACAAGATAAAATTAATAGACGTTATTTACCCATACTCCTCCTGAGCTCATTGTTGCTATTATCGGCTTGCTCGGATGAAGCCGATATAGCAGAGAGCCAACAGAGCCTTTTAAGAATTAGTACTGCTCCTGGTGATTTCTATGATCTCGTCAATGAATATTTAGCACCAGAGCTTCAAAAAGAGGGTTACAACGTTGAATTGCTTATCATCACCGATACAGTTGTCCCTAATATCGCAGTAGAAGAAGGCTCTTTAGAGATGAATCTCTTTCAACATCGTCCTTACATGGAAGAGTTCAATCGCAATCAAAAAGGTCACCTTCTACCATTAGTACAAGTACCGACCGCGCCCTATGGGATTTATCCTGCTAAAAAAACAACAATTGCTGAGCTATCAGAAGGGGCTTCTGTGGGGATCCCCTCGAATGTCACGAACTTTTCCCGCGGATTATGGATTTTGGAAGGGTTAGGCTGGATTACGATCAAAGAAGAGGCTGAAGATCGCTTTCATCTAAAAAAACAGGATATTGCGACCAACCCATACCACCTAAATATCAAAGAGATTGACGCCGCACAAATGCTTCGAGCCAAGCCGGATCTCGACTATGCCATTATCAATGGCAAATACGCTCTTGATGCCGGCATTCACTTTACTGATGCACTCTACATCGAACCTAGTCGACACTTTGTCAATTGGATTGTCATTCACGAACGCCATAAAAATGCCCCCTGGGCCAAAAAAGTGATTGAAATCATCAACTCTGAAGGCTTTAAAGCTTATACAAAAAATCAATTTCCCGGATACGATCTGCCGCTTATTTGGGATTAATCCCCTATCCCCATCTCAAATTATATTATTCATAAAGGACCCCAAAATGACCACGTCAACAACTGTTCGCCACACCACAAAGATCTCAGATAAATCACAATCAGTCGATGCAAATCTGCCCATTCTTGACTTTAACCTTTTCCAACAAGGAGGCGAATCTCGAGAGCAATTTATTAAAGATCTGCTCTATTCTGCGCATGAAGTTGGATTCTTCTATATTAAAAATCATGGCGTTTCACTAGAGTTACTCGCTGAAGCAGAAGCGCTTTCTCAAGCCTTCTTTACACTGCCGATAGATGAGAAACTCAAAGTTAGCGCTATTCACTCCCCCCATTTTCGAGGATATACCGGTGTTCATGGAGAGATCACACGTCAAAAGCCCGATAGTCGAGAGCAATTCGATACGATGCTCGAATACCCCGCTATCCCCCTCGCCGATATCCCTCCTGAAAAACCCTGGTTGAGAATCTATGGCCCTAATCAATGGCCTGAGTCGCTTCCTAGAATCAAAACAGTATTTGAACAACTGCAGATAGCCCAAACAGAGCTCGCAATAACACTCTTAAAAGCATTTGCTCTAGCCCTTGGTCAAGAAGAAGAGGCATTTGCCAACATCTATCAAAACAGACCTTCCGTCGTGCTTCGAGCCATTCATTATCCCGGCATTGAAAATAGTGAACAAGGGGTTGGCGCCCACAAAGACTTCGGCGTTTTAACCTTTGTCAGACAAGGGGAAGTCGCGGGGTTAGAGGTCTTAAGAGATAATCAATGGATACTAACAAAACCTATTGATGGCACTTTTGTTGTCAATATTGGAGAATTACTAGAAGCTGCCACGAATGGCTTTTTAAAAGCAACGCTGCACCGCGTTATTCCCTCAACTCTTGGCAAAAGCCGTTACTCCGTCGCTTATTTCCTCAATGCTGATTTAGATAGTGACATTCCACAGCTACAATTGCCCGAAGCCTTTCAAAGTACCATCACAGGCGTTACTCAAGATCCTCACAATCCCATCTACGCCAATGTCGGCAGAAACCTATTGAAAGGACGACTACGTTCACATCCTGATGTCGCTGAACGCTTCTATCGAGATATTAATATTGAAGCACTTTAATCATAAAGAGCCAGTGAAAATGTAATCTTTTCTTCTTATCTCTTAAAAATAGAGATCCTCTTTTCCTTTAACGTGCCGATATTCCATCGCTATCACAAACAATCATCATAGGCAGTCTTGCCAGCAATCTGCCCACAGGAATTCTGATCATGACAACTTCAATATTAAAAATCTTCAAACAATGGCTTCAATCCCCCTTAACTTTTTTGAAACCTGCTATTCTTGCCGGGACAACGGTTCTTTTCGTCGCTTGTGGAGATCCTACATCAACAGATACCTCAGTAAAATCGCCTAAAAAACCGTTACATATCTCCACATCTGCAGGCGATTTTGCAGACTTCGTACGGCATTATATTGGACCTGAATTAGAAAAAGCGGGCTATAAAGTAACATTGACGGAAGCATCAGACACCAAGCTTCAAAATATCAGCTTAGCGGAAGGTTCCATCGATCTCAATATCGTGCAACATAAGCCCTATCTCGATGAGTTTAATGAAACCCATAAAACAGATCTCATCCCTTTGATACAGGTACCAACAGCACCCTATGGTTTATACGCGGGTAAGCGTGAAACACTTGCTGATATCAAAGAAGGTGCGACGATTGGTATTCCGTCAAACGTCACTAACTACGCTCGAGGATTGTGGATTTTAGAGCAAATTGGCTGGATTAAATTACGTGAGGATATTCCGAATCGCTTTCGAGCAGTAGCCTCGGACATCGATCAAAATCCTTACAATATTAAAATTATTGAAATCGCGGGACCTCAGATGATTCGAGCAAAATCAGATCTTGATTATGCCATTATTAATGGTAATTATGTCGTCGATTCTGATATGAGTTTAAGCGAAGCGATTCATATTGAATCTAGTAAACATTTTGTCAATTGGGTTGTTGTGAATGAGCCCAATAAGAATGCGCCCTGGGCAAAAAAAATCGTCGAAATTATTAACTCTGAAGGCTTCCAACTCTTTATTAGCGAGAACTTTCCTAATTACGATCTACCAATCGCATGGGAAAGAGAGTAATGGAGATCCGGGTATCCCCCTTGCAAAAGGGTGCGTTATTTCCATAAGATTCAATCCTTTACCTCTCTTTGACTCTTATGGAAAAAATAAAGCATCTACAAATCCTACAACTTCTGCTACTGTTTTAAAAAATTGGGATAAAGATCTATCATCAGTAAATAAGGACTCCATCATCATGAAACAGCGCAATATCTCTTTTTGGGTAAAGTCCTTAGAAGCGATCAATAGCCCACTACTGTCTCTTCAAGGGGAATCATCACTTCCAGAGAAACAGAAGTTCGACATTGCGATCATTGGCGGAGGCTTAACGGGATTATGGCTTGCCTACTATCTTCAGATAGAGAAGCCTCATTATCAAATCGCAATCTTTGAAAAAGAGCAGATCGGCTATGGTGCCTCAGGCAGAAATGGTGGCTGGCTTTCCCGAGAAGTTCCCATCGAAGCAGATGCGCTTCTTAAAAAGCCTGGCGTCACCCAAACTCATATCACGCAGTTTTATCGCATGATGCGCGAAGCAATAATGGAAGTAGAAAATGTCTGCCTTAAGGAGGATATTGCCTGCGATCTCCTCCATGGGGGTGTTTTAACGATTGCCACCAATACTGCACAAGTCGAGAGGCTTAAAGAGTTTCATCAAGACCAACAGGCCTATTTACTGACCAAAGAAGCTGCCCAACAACGAATCAATATCCCCTCCATACAAGGGGCTCACTATGATGAAATTGGGGCGAGAATTCACCCCCTAAAACTCCTCCTAGGACTCAAAAAAGTTTTATTAAAAAGAGGCATTAAAATCTATGAAAATCATGCTATTAAAAAGATCTCTCCCCCTACTTTAACGGTACAATCTCCCGTCAAAACAACCGTGACTTCTGCTACAAAAATTATCACTTGTACAGAAGCTTATAGCCCCTTATTTTTAGATAAAGAGCGCGTCATCCCGCTGAATTCCTCCATTATCGTCACAGAAGTCCTCTCTCCTGAGAGATGGGAGAAAATCGGCTGGAAGCAGCATGAGTTATTAGCAGATAACGCCCATCTGTTTTTCTATGCTCAAAGAACCTTTGATGATCGAATTCTCATAGGGGGTCGCGGATCTCCTTATCAGTTTGGTGCTAAAGATGCCGGCAATGGAGAGCTCGCCCCCCACATTGCACAGCAATTACTGCAAAAACTCCATGACCTTTTCCCTGATGAGAACTTCACCATTGCTTATGCCTGGAAAGGATCTATTGGGGTTTCAAGAGATTGGTGTGCAACCGTTACCTACAATCCCCAAGAGCGTCTGGGCCATATCTACGGTTTTGCAGGCAGTGGGGTGACGACAACTAATTTAGCAGCAAGAACCATGGTCGATAAAGTTCTCGAAAAGAAAACGCCTTTAACAGCGCTTCCTTGGAATGATCACCTTAGCCCCGTATGGGAACCTGAACCGTTCAAATGGATAGCCATCCATGGATTATATCAGCTGTTACATTATGCTGATTATCGAGAAAGCTATAAAAACCTACAAAATACCGCTTATATTGCAAAACTGACATACAAGATTGCCGGGAGATCATAACAGCTGTTCTCCGATCGAATTACTTTAATTTGAATTCACATAAAACAAAATACTAAAGTATTGGCAAACACTACCACCGATAACAAATAGATGCCAAATACCATGGGCATGCTTTACCTTTTCATCTAATAAAAAGAAAATAACCCCCAACGTATAGACTACACCGCCCATTA
>JASLEF010000208.1 GCA_030151245.1 Ignatzschineria sp.
TCAACTGGGTTGTCGTTCATGAGCAGAACCAAAATGCCCCTTGGGCACACAAAGTTGTAGAGATCTTAAGTTCAGATCATTTTAAAGCCTATGCCGCGACTCGATTTGCGAACTACAACTGGCCTCTTGCTTGGGAGCAATAAGTAAGATCGACATAATCCTGCTCAAAAAAACTCGGTGATTGTTCACTGGGCTTTTTTGATAGGGTTTTTAACGATATTTTTAATAGAATTTTGATGTATCTTTTCGCAAGTATTGTCATAAATCACTTCAACCTGAATAACTTAAGGCAACACTTGTCTACGACATCACTCATTAATGAATTGATCCTCAATATAAGGAGTAACCCCATCATCAGAACCACTATTATGACATTAATTACCGGCATATTGAATATTGAGATTCTTCCCTTTCACAATCACATTAAATACTACTATCACCATAAAAATGTTAATGCAGGTATTCTCTATAAAAAATGCTTTACAAACACCTCAATACTTATAAAAAAGCTTGTCAAAAGCAATTATATATCTATGTTACTAATGGCAATAAAATACCTTCCCTTCTTGGTGCAAAATTATTCTTAAATAGTGGTAAACAAAAGTTTAAAAATGCAATCAAATTCACTATAAAAATCACAAGAATCTTAACAAATAGTTCCTTCTAAAAATATGCACTCTATAAATTAATTAAAAACTATATTAGATGCTGGACTGAAAAAACGAAATATTCTTTTTTATGGTGCAGCGATAAGTAGACTCCTACGTTATTAACAATATAACCTTAAAGATTTTTTATCTATGCATTTTCTAGTAAACCTAACGCTTGAGCAGCTTCAAGCGCTATCCAAAATTTAGCAATCCCGATACTACTTGTAGGTTTCATTCCGGTTAATTCTTCTATTAGTTTCAAACGGTATACCAATGTTTGTCGATGAATATTTAAATAGGTTGCGGCTGATTTCCAATTGCTATCATTTTTTAAAAATATAGATAATGTTTGCAGTAGTGGCAATGACTTTGTTTTTTCATATTCAATTAAAGCCCCAAAATAATAATCCACCAAAGATCTAGCCTCTGCCAATGTCTTTGGTCCTAATGACAATTCCGTATCTAAATAGCGATAATAAGCAACCTTCACATCCCCTTCTATTGCCCTTGAGAGCATTAAACTAGCTTGAAAGACACTTTCTTTAAACCCTATCGTTAACGTAATTGTACTACTCACTCCTATTCGCGTCTCTACCCCAAAATACTTAACAATATGCTCTAATAACTCAGGATCTTTAGGCAATATAATCAAAATATGTCTATCATTCTTAAAAAACAATGGACTAAGTGCCTGTAGCTGAGTGATATGATGGGCGCTTTCATATTTTTGAGTATTTTCAGGAGTACAACTAAGAGCAACTGTGACCAACTTTCCATGCAACCCTCTTCGCTCTAAAATCATCCTTGCAGCCGCATACTCTATCTCCCCATTCAATAAATCCTGAAATAATTGTTCCCCATCCAATCTTAATGTATCTCTTTCAACAATAAATCTTTCTAATTCAATACTTAAAAGACCAGATAAAGTATGTGAAAGCATCATACTATCAAAATTTTTTGATTGATTATTAGAGACTATTAAAGCCGCTTTAACCCTCCCGGGAATAATCGTGCGAACAACACTTTCTCCATTCATTGGGGCGTGATCAGAAGAAAGTATCACTTGCAATGTTTCACTATTCACCACTTGTAACTTCACAAGTAATTTTTTTCCTAATATTTTAAGTCGTTCTTGAAGTCTTGAAGACTCCCACAAAGTATCTGCATATATTTGAAAAAGATGAGTACTTGAGTTGTATTGATCCTTCTTTACTTGTAAGGCTTTTTCAATCACAATTTGCGCAAGCTCTTTAAATTCGAGTTCAAAACTGGCTCCTAAAATAGGAAAATCCAGTTCTGTCGCTACAACCAACATCTCTGCCGAGAGTTTAAAAGTCTCATCTCTTGGTGCAAACAAAAGAGCTGCAGCCTGTGTTTCTGCTAATTTTTTGATCCACTCTACCTGCATCTGAGACGTTTTAGGGATTCCTACACCCGTCGACATAACCAAAGTATCATTCAAAGTACATAGCCAAGGATCTGGTAATTCTACCGTATGAGCCCAGGATATTTTTCGATCACTCGTTCCTTTTGCTGTCTTAAAAACTAAGCCTAAATCATACTCTTGAACCAATTGATTGACTGTAATCATCCTCTATTCCTCTGCTCTTATTATTCATACAGATGTATGAAACAAATAGCATGTTGTGAAAGTCTTATCAATAGACTCTTCTTAAAATTACGAGATATGATTATTAATCATTATATAACTATAACAATATGATCAAGGCACCAAATGGATAAGAATGACATAGACGCACTAAAAAAATTACCTAACATTCCTTATTGGTATGAAAAGTCGGATACACGACCGACTTTAGATGCTTCACTAAAAGTAGATGCGGTGATTATAGGAGCTGGATATACAGGTCTTTGGACCGCCTACTACCTACTCAAAACGGCACCGAATATGAAGATTGTCATCTTAGAAAAAGAATATGCAGGATTTGGCGCATCAGGCCGCAATGGAGGCTGGGCTTCTTCTATCTTCCCCGTTTCTTTAAGCAAAGTTGAAAAAGATTTTTCTAGAACTACTGCAATCCATCTACAGAAAACAATGAATGAATCAGTTGATGAAATTCAAAGAGTATTAATCGAAGAGGGCATTAATGCTGATTACAGTAAAGAAGGGTATATTTCTATCGCTAGAACAAAATCGCAGCTAATTAAAGCAAAATCCGCTGTACAAGAAACTATAAATTTAGGGCTTACAGACCAATGGAGGCTCATGAATGCACAAGAGTCATCAAAAAAAATAAATATTAGTCAATCTTTAGGAGCTATTTATACTCCACATTGTGCGGTAATTCATCCCGGTAAACTTGTCAGAGCTCTAGCTAAACAAGTTGAAAAAATGGGGGCGAAAATTTTTGAAAAAACAGCCGTTATTAAACTTGAAGATAAAAAGGTGTATACACAACATTACTGCATCGAGGCTGATACGGTTATTCGCGCAACTGAAAGCTATAGTTGCAAGCTTCCAGGCTATAAAAGATCAACCATTCCTCTATATTCTCTAGCTTTAGCAACAGAGCCATTAAGTGAAGAACAGAGACATACCTTGAACTTAAATCATCGAACTGCTTTCAATGATATGCGCAACCTATTAGTGTATGCACAAACGACCAGTGATCACAGACTTGTAATTGGCGGTCGCGGTGCTCCCTATCATTTTGGCTCTAAAATATCCCCACAGTATGACTTAGTAGACTCTGTTCATATAAAAATAAGAGAAACGATTAATGATTTTTTTCCTTCATTAAAAAACTTACAAGTAACTCATAGATGGGGCGGGGCACTAGCTGTCGCAAGAAATTGGTACCCATCCGTGGGAATCAATGAGAATAAATCCATGGCTTGGGCAGGACAATATACAGGTGATGGCGTTGCAATGAGCAACCTAACCGGTCGAATTTTAAGAAACTTAATTCTTGGTATTGAAGATCCTATCAACACCCTACCATTTATAAACAAACCTACAAAATTATGGGTTCCCGAACCATTTCGTTGGATCGGCGTCAATCTTGGTTTAACCATGATGGGATTAGGTGATAAAGAAGAAAGAATCACTCAACACCCATCAAAAACTGTTTCATTATTAGAAAAGCTCACAGGAGCACAATAAATTAATCATCAATAAAGGAGTTATGTATATGTCAAAAATGACCATTATAAAAAATAGTACCATTACCAATGGAGTTTTAGAACCTGCTGGAGTTAGGCCTGGTGCAGATACCGGTTGCCCAGAAATGAGTATTCTTGAGTTTGCAAAAAATGCACAAGGTGATATTGGCATTTGGGAGTGTGAGCCAGGGGGTTGGCCTGTTAATAACCGTCCAAACACCGAATTTTGCTATATTCTTTCAGGCAAGGCAACTCTCACAGATGATCTTTCTGGTGAAATAACACCCGTATCTGCAGGCGATCTGATTATCTTACCGATAGGGTGGACTGGTCGATGGGATATTGTTGAAACTGTTAGGAAAATTTACACAATATATTAACAGCCTATTAATCATACCCACATAAACCTTCCTATATTTCTTTTACACAAGGTACAAATTATGACGCAAACTATAGGCCATTTTATTAATGGCGAGATTATTATTAATAACACTCAATTAACACAACCTATCTATAATCCTGCAACAGGTAAGTCATCAAAACAAGTTTCTATGGGGAATGCACAGACAGTTAACGAAGCAATTGTAGCTGCAAAAAATGCATTTCCAACATGGAGTAAAACCCCTCCTTTAAGACGCGCACGTATCATGTTTAGATTTAAGGAACTCCTCGAAAAAAATGCCGACACTATCTGTCGACTCATTGGGGAAGAGTTAGGTAAAATAGGTCACGATGCTGCCGGAGAATTACAAAGGGGGATCGAAAATGTCGAGTTTGCCTGTGGAATTCCAGAATTGCTAAAAGGAGAATATAGTCGCAATGTGGGTCCAAACATTGATAGCTGGAGTGATTTTCAGCCGTTAGGAGTTGTTGCAGGTATTACCCCATTCAACTTTCCTGCTATGGTTCCTCTTTGGATGTTCCCTATGGCTATAGCCTGTGGTAATACCTTTATTTTAAAACCATCAGAAAAAAATCCTAGTGTCCCGCTATTTATGGCTGAGCTGCTTAAGGAGGCTGGCTTACCTGATGGGGTATTTAATGTTGTCAATGGTAATAAAGAGGTTGTTAATACTCTTTTAGTCCATCCAGACATTGAGGCTATTAGTTTTGTTGGCTCAACACCTGTTGCCGAATACATATACCAAACTGCAACCTCCCATGGTAAACGCTGCCAAGCCCTTGGTGGTGCAAAAAACCATGCCGTAATTATGCCCGATGCAGATCTAGATAATGTTGTGAACTCATTACTGGGTGCGGCTTTTGGTTCTTCAGGTCAACGCTGCATGGCATTATCTGTAGCTGTCGCAGTAGGAGATGACATTGCTGATAAAATGATCACGGCACTGACAACAGCAATGACATCCCTCAAATTTGGTTCTTACACAGATAATACAAATGATTTTGGTCCTGTAATTTCACTAGAACATAAAAATAAAATTGTTGAACATATCCAAAGAGCAAAGGCTCAAGGAGCAAAAATATGTGTTGATGGTACCAATGCGATAATTAAAAATTATGAAGAGGGGTTCTTCGTGGGCCCAACACTCATTGATCATGTAACAAAAGAAATGGATGGTTACCTTACAGAAATATTTGGTCCTGTTTTACAGGTCATGCGTGTCACTACAATGGAAGAAGCAATGCAATTGATTAATGAGCATGAATATGGAAATGGTACCTGTATCTACACTCGAGATGGAGAAGCTGCTCGTTATTTTGCCGATAATATTTTAGTGGGTATGGTTGGCATTAATATACCATTACCTGTCCCCGTTGCCTTCCATAGCTTTGGTGGCTGGAAACGCTCTCTATTTGGCGATTTATCTATGTATGGTCCAGATGGTGTAAGATTTTTCACACGCCGTAAAACTATTACTCAACGATGGCCTAGCACAAAAATTAGTGAAAATGCCCAATTTTCAATGCCGACCCTTAATTAAGTATCGAAAATACTTTTAAATGCAAAAATATAAAACTAACCTCTTACCAATAAAGCTTATTGGTAAGAGGTTGAATTGTATCCAAAAAAACAGTAAATCTAAGGAGCTATCTATGATTAAACAAGATAATATCTCTTTTTGGGTTAAATCTTTAGAAGAAACACAAAGCTCACTACTTACCCTCAACACTGAGCCTTCTCTACCTGAAAATTACACAACAAATATTACTATTATCGGAGGAGGCCTATCTGGACTGTGGCTGGCCTATTACCTTAAACAAGCAGCTCCCTCTCTTACTATCACTATATTTGAACAAAAACAGGTAGGATATGCTGCATCTGGTCGTAATGGGGGGTGGTTATCTAGTGAAGTACCCATCGAGAAAGAAAATTTATTAAAAAAAGAGGGGGTGACTGAAGCTGAAATAAATGCCCTATATACAGCGATGAAAGCGGCTGTTACAGAAGTTAAAAACATCTGCATACAAGAAAAAATTGAGTGCGATCTCATTCAAGGCGGCATTTTAACAATTGCGACTAACTTAGCCCAATCAGCAAGATTGTCACAATTTTCTCAAGATACTACAAGCTATATGATTTCAGAGAGCGATGCAAAAAAACGCATAAATATTCCCTCAATAGTTGCGGCTCACTATAATGAAATTGGAGCAAGAATCCACCCGCTAAAACTTCTTTTAAGTCTAAAAAAAATCCTCTTAGATCGTGGCGTTAAGATATATGAAAACCACACTGTATGTAGTATCAAAAAAAACAGCCTAACTGTCTCCTCTAACAATAAAGTTAACACCGTAACTTCTGATCATATTATTACGTGTACAGAAGCTTCTAGCAGCACGTTCCTTAATAACACCCGTGTAATTCCTGTCAATTCATCCATCATTGTGACTGAGGTTATTTCTCCTGAAAGATGGGAAAAAATCGGCTGGGCTGCTCGAGAATTATTAGCAGACGATGCTCATCTATTTTTCTATGCACAAAGAACTTTTGATGACAGAATTCTTATCGGAGGAAGAGGATCTCCATATCAATTTGGTGCTAAAGATGCTGGGGATGGTCAGCTTGATAAGAATGTCGCGAAACAATTATTAAAACGCCTTCACGAGCTATTTCCATTTGAAAAATTCTCTATAGAATACGCATGGAAAGGATCTATTGGTATTACTCGAGATTGGTGTGCAACTGTATCTTATAACCCAACTGAAAAAATAGGTCATATTTATGGTTTTGTCGGCAGCGGCGTTACCACAACGAATCTTGCAGCGAGGACAATGGTTGATAAAGTACTAGGCAAACATACACATCTTACATCTCTTCCTTGGAATGATCACCTTAGCCCAACATGGGAGCCTGACCCTCTGAGATGGTGTGCAATACACAGTATGTATACACTCTTAAAATATGCAGATTATAGAGAACAGATCAAGAACTTAAAGAATACATCTACAATTGCTAGCCTCTCATATCGTATTACAGGAAAGTCATAAAGCTTTTGCATTCACCACTTACTCTTTCAGGGCTGTTAGCAACCAACAGAATCGAGAAGCCTTTTTTCTTTTCTCAGGTCCTTAAAGCATGCTTAAGGCAGGCCCTGTCTGCAGCCCCAAATCTTTATTCAACATAAATAGAAAACCGCAAGAACTTGCGGATTACCATATTAAAACTATTCCTATAAGACAATTAAAAAAAGGGTATTAATAATACCCTTCTACATGAAAAAAATTAATCTCTACTCACAATATAAATTTATTACCAGCTGGCGGGTAAATAACCGAATAACTCAGCAATAGCATAAAATCCTGCCATAATAAAAGTCAATACAATCACTATTTGCATAATAGGATTAGACATAAATCCAACAGTATACTCCGGATTACGATCACCATACTTCCTTGCTTTATATAGTAAAAATATTGGAATGACTCCCATTACAAAGCCATCAATAGTCCCAGCAAAATATAGTGCATTTACAAAACTAGCCTTGTCAAAAAAAGTCAGCAGCAATGGAGGTAAAGAAACAATTATCAACGCAATAATTCTTCTGAATTTGTTTTTTTCTGACCCCAATTTAAACTGATCGAAAACATTACTAAATAATGCACCTCCCATTCCCCAATATGATGTCAACAATGCTAAAAGTGCAAAAATACTTGCTGCATAAAAAGCCCAAGGTCCAAGGTTCCCCCCCCATGTTAATGTCGCAACTTCATCTTTAATATTATCAATACCTACAAGAGCAATCACAGATGCTGGGATAATAACAACGACCAATAAGACGAGCCCCATACCCACTATAATTAATTTAGGGATGGCTTTGGGTTTATGCATATTCCCCCGAACAATCTCAGGTACTAAAAACTGCGCCGCCAAAATAAATACAGATACATTAAATATAGGGACTATATAAGCCCAATTAGATTCTAATAAGTTATCAATACTCGTATCACTATGAAATAGTGTTGCGATAATCAAGAGTACAATGACCGCTGTCATACCTGTACTAATAACTTTCTGTCCTACCCCAAGCGCCTTAAATCCTATATACATTGGTAAAATAGCAGGTATTAAAAAAAGAATACTCCCCATCTGACTCGTTAAACCCAAGTCTCCGAAGAAAGCATGTAATATATCGCCACTCCCTGCTATATAAGCAATCAACGCACCATAACAGCTACCTGCGATACCTAAAAAAACAATCCAAGAGCCAAATTTCCCAAGATAGCGATCTGTTAGTCCGCTTAACTGTCTATTTCCTTTTGTACGCAAACAAACTTCGGCAATATATAACATCGCAATTGTACAAATAATATAGGTTACTAGTAAACTCATCAACATGGGAATGAAACCAGCCTTTCGTGCAGCAAAAGCAAGCCCTAAAACCCCCGCGCCAATGTTTGTCCCTACTATATAACCCAATGTTTCCACTGTGGTAAACTTCGCAGTTTCTAAACCCGAATCTACAACTTTATCATTCTTGTCCTCTTTTAAACTGACAGACATAACTCAACCTCCTACAGATAGTTTTATTTTCATTGGAATATTCAGTAATAAATTTTTTATTAGGGTCATGCTTCAATAAGCAATTCATCATCAAGGATTAGATGAAGTCCAAGGACCTTCTCAATTATTTTTCTTTTTATTAATTTACTACTGCCTAGCAATGTAGCTAACTGTATTTCCTCTGTCTATATTACATATGTATGAACCTCCCCCCCATCTTTTATATTTTTATTAGATAGAAGCCGCGTACTAAACAATACTTTATAAGTAAACCTCTTCAATTCACATAAAACAAAATACTAAAGTATTGGCAAACACTACCACCGATAACAAATAGATGCCAAATACCATGGGCATGCTTTACCTTTTCATCTAATAAAAAGAAAATAACCCCCAACGTATAGACTACACCGCCCATTA
>JASLEF010000220.1 GCA_030151245.1 Ignatzschineria sp.
CGTGGTCTTGGAACTGGAACTGCTGCCGGCGTTTTACCGTAGGTATTGTCTGGATTACATGAACTATAAGTCCAGTTATTAACGATACCTTTAGCATTGGTTACAAGAGTTTGTTCACAGGTTCCATAGGTGTATTCACCGGACCAGACATTAGGGCGAGTATGCCATGCCGTTTTCCAAGTATAGACTTTACCGCCGGAATTTAGGGCGACAGTGCTACTCGGTGAGCCCCAGCTAATAAGAGTTTCATCGATATTTTTACCCATCCGGCTTTCCATAAGATCAGATAGTGTTCGATCACGCATTGTCATGTAACCTGAAGAGAAAACCTCATTTCGAGGAACATCTATCGCAGGACCTGACATCTTGATGGATGCGCAATCATCACTTAAGTGATAATCAAGCGCTTTTGCGACTTTTGTCACAGGATCGAAGTTGACATGAATCGTACAATTATTATCGTAAGGCACCCATTTGAGAAGGTAATCACTACCATTTTTAACAACAACCGTTGGTTTTCCCCAAACTTTGATGTAATCATTTTCAGTGAAGTTATTTCCCATTGCATGGCGCATATAGGAGTTAATTTTATAGCTGCCTGCTTGGCCAACTTCAATTTTTTCAGCTTGTTTTTTGATAGCTTCAGGAGAGGTGTTTTTTTTCCCTGGAGAGAGCACGGCATTAACGGCGTCCTCAACGGTTGCACAACCTGCTAGTAATGAGGCTGAGAGAATACCGGTAAAGATGAGTTTTTTATTCAACATAAAAGACCTTTTAAGGAATGAGAATCTGTTAGATAGTCGATTATACCTTGATATCTTTTATGAGGGCTTTGTTAAAAGTGATCAAGCGGTTTTTATAAAATAGTCCCTAACATCGGTGTGATGTTAGGTCTTGATTCTATGAGGAAATAGGTGGTTACTGAATATTGCTTACTGGAAATTCTAGCTCCCCAAATTCAATCATCGCATTAAAAAGACGTATTTTTTCGTAGTCTTGTAGCTCATCTTGATGGATATCTGCTTCTACGATCAGTCCGTGATGTAAAAGTGCAGCGCGCTTCGTACCCTTTAAAAGAGGTTTTTGGGGAGTGTACCAAATGCCCTCTTTGAGGAGTGCAATATTAGCGATGGAAGTGTCGGTTAAGAATCCTTGTTTGGTAATCAGAATATCATCGCACTTTTTCTTTTGCTGAAATAGCGTGTTGAGTTCGGGACGTCTCTCATACTTATAATCGTAGTCAATATTTGCCTCAATGAGTTTTAGGCTCCTTACTTCGCGTTTTTCATAAGGAATGAATTCAATGGACTCTATGGTCTCATTATAAATGACTCGAACTCGATAGAGTCCTTTAGGCGGAATCGAGCCTTTTTTCATCAATGCTAACGGGAGCGAAAGGGGGGACGGATTGTTGAGGAATGCCGCGCGAGTATCATCCATTCTTGCTTGGTGAAAGGATAAGGATGAGAAGAAGCCTCCTTCAAGTTTGATGGTTTCAAGAAATGGGGAGGTAGATTTTTTCGATAAGTTCGTCATATTCACTCTCTGCTTGACTCATTGCGGTAATGCCACCACCACTTTTAAAGGTGTAATGAAAGAGTATTTCATCTTCTTGCATCGGCGTTAAGGTTGAAAAGGGGATCTCTTTAGGGGAGGCTTTAATTCCTTCGTTAGATCGATGATCTTCCTCAAGATAACGAATTAACACAGCGCTATCAAGATTTTCTCCATCGTAGATACCGGCGACGCCGGAATAAAATCCGCGATCATAGGTTTCAATGCTATTAAGGATCTTATAGGTCGCTTCTTTGGGGGACCCTGTGATTGACCCTGCGGGTAAAAGCTTATAGAGAAGATCCCCTATATGGTCATGAAAATCAGGTGTCAGGTCTCCTTCAATAATAGAGCTCGTTTGTAAAATCGCCCCATCTCCTCGTTCAATTTTATCTACGTAACGAAAACGGCTAATTCTCGCATTTTTCGCGACTAAGGAGATGTCTCTCATGGCCTCTTCAGCTACTGTTTGATGTTCATCCTGCTCTTTGGGGTTCTCAAGAAGTTTTTGCTTCGCATTTGGGATTCCTGCATTGATCGTCCCTTTCATAGGGTAGGTTGCAATAATATTATTTTGAATCGTGATAAATGTTTCTGGAGAGAATGAGCAAAAGTGATGATTCAAAAAGAGACGATATTTGGCTGTTGTTCGAGCAAAGATCTCCGGAAGCGTTAGATTACATTGAATGGGGGTTGGAAATGTGAGGTTTGCAAGGTGAGTGTTTTTTTGTTGCAGCTGCTTCATAAGAGGCGTAAAGGCGCTTTGGTACTCTGTAAAGTCGATAGGATCACAGTGCCAAATGGGTACAGTCGAGGTGAGGTGACTGTCTGTTTCCTGAAAGCCATAGCACTCATTAAAGGCGGGGAGATTACTCTTTACTCCTTGAAAATCGTAAGCAATCTCTTGCGGGTTAATCTCATCGAGAGGAATGACGATATTTTTAGTGGTATCAAAGTTTGCGATAAAGAGAAATGGAACTCTCTCTTTACCTAGTTGATTCATCATCGCGATCGCATTCGGATAATCTAAAAATTTCATTGAAATGACGCCTTGCAGATTGGTAGAAAGGAAGAATAAGGAGTTGTTGTTTTAACGATTGTTTCAGTTATTGTTTCGATTTTTTAATCTCAAAATAGCTAATAGCCAGTAGAGAACTGACCATGATCATCGCCCCGAGCCAGAACTGGCTCGTGACAGCCCAGCCAAAGACAATAAAGCCAAGAAAGGTATTGAGCGGTAATTTAAGATAATCAAAAGGTTGGATAAAGATGACGTCCGCATGAGCATAGGCTTTTGCGACGGCATATTGGGCGATGGCTGTCAGGAATCCTAAAAGAAATAGTGCAAAAAAGAGCTCTAAGTCAGGGATAAAAAAGGCTTTTGGTAGGTGACTAAAGTTATTGGTCAAAGCGACTGTTAGGTTGATTGGAACCATTAAGATATAGAGATAGCTCACCATTGTCAGAGGGTGATCCTTATCTGAAAGATGCTTCATTAAAAGTGCATGAAGTGCCCAAAATAGGGCTGCTAAAATAGGGAATATTGCTGCACTATTAAAGTTTTGACTATTGGGTGCAAGAATAATGATCGCTCCTGTAAAACCCAATATTGTCGCAATGACTCTGGGAGCAGTAAAACGCTCCCGTAAAAAGAGAAAAGCGCCAAGGCTTGCAAAGAGCGGTGAAGTCATCAACAATGCGACACCTTCGCCAATAGGAAATTGTATGGCTAAGGCGTGTACCCAAAATTGAATGCCGATAACTGCCACTAAGATTCTCCAAAAGTGCGTCATAAAATGCTGGGTATAGAGAATCTTTTTGATGCCCAGTTTGATGAAAAAGGGGGCCATAAAGAGTAGTGCAAAGAGATATTGGTAAAAGGCAATCCAACTAGAAGAGATAATATAGTGCTCGGTAATGAGCGGAGTGATGACATTAATGCCGGCAAATGCCATTCCGGCAATGATCATCCAGAGTGCGCCATGTAGAGAGTAGTGGCTACTTTCAGTATAACGTTTGAGAAGATATTGAAATTTATTCATAAGTTGTCAGTGATGTTCTTTCGAAAGAGATCCATGAATTATGCTTGCTATGAATAGCATGCCGATCAACAAAATCTATTAAGGATTCATCATTGTCTATTTTCTACAATAGCGTGAGAGCGAAGTTTAAAAGGAAGAATGTAAAAGATCTTCCCGAAAGAAGATCTTAAATGATGATGTTCAACGAACGATTAAAGAAGGTCTTTATAGCCTAATGCATTGAGGGCTTTCTCATCATCAGACCATCCCTCACGAACCTTCACAAATGCCCGAAGGAAAACTTTTGCATCAAATAATCTCTCAAGATCAATACGTGCTTGTGTACTGACATCTTTAAGTGTGGCGCCACCCTTACCGATAACGATACCTTTTTGACTCTCTCTCTCTACAGAAATAGCGGCCAAAATACGATAGAGATTACCTTCAATTTTGAACTCTTCAATCTCAACGGCGATCGTATAAGGTAACTCCTGATTTAATCTGCGGGTGAGCTTTTCACGAAGTACTTCTGCCGCTAAAAATGCACTCGATACCGTTGTAATTTCATCTTCGCTATAGGGGAAAGGTTGTTCTGGAAGATATTTTTGAATAACTTCCACGAGTCGCATTCCCGCTTTTTCTTGTTTTGCAGAAAGAGGCACGATATCCGCAAAGTCAAATCTCTCACTCATTTCTGCAATAAAGGGGAAGAGATCTTCTTTATTCTCAATCTTATCGATCTTATTGATGACAAGAATGACCGGAGTTTCGATACCTTTTAGTTTACTTAGAACCTTTTCATCATCTTGATTAAAACGAAGCGCTTCTACGATGAAGACTAAGACATCCCCTGTTGTAATAGAACTCATTGCAGTTCTATTTAATTGCTTGTTGAGCGCCGATTGCATATTGGTATGAATACCAGGGGTATCAAGAAAGATAATTTGAGTCTCTTGATCTGTATAAATACCGGTGATCGCGTGACGGGTTGTTTGGGGTTTATTGGAGGTAATACTAATTTTTTGCCCTAGAATGCTATTCATGAGCGTTGATTTACCGACATTAGGGCGGCCGATAATGGATGCAAATCCAGCTTTAGTCATCTTATATTTTCTCCAACATTAATTCAGCTGCGCGTTGTTCAGCGCGTTTTTTGGTAGTGCCTTCTGCAATTGTTTTGTGATTTTCAAAAGTGCATAGCACTTTAAAGACCTTTTCGTGGTCTCGACCTGTGATATCAATGACATCATAAGTGGGGATTTCTCTATTTAAAGCCTGAAGTTTCTCTTGTAATCGACTTTTAGGGCTTTTAAAGATCTCACCTAGGTCTTTTTGAGCTTTTTCAATGATAGATTGAAAGTAGGGCTCATAAAGTGAAAGGATCACAAGTCTTGTGGTTTCAAAGTCGGAATCTAAAAAGAGTGCGCCAAAAAGAGCTTCGAGGCAGTCTGATAAAGTACTCGGCCTGAATTCACCCTCATTGTTTTTTTCACCAAGACTGAGAATCAAAAATTGATTCAGTTTTAGTTTAAGTGCTATCTCCGCTAAAGTATCTTCTTTAACGAGATGGGCTCTAAGTTGGCTAAGCTCGCCTTCATTCGCATCAGGAAGCTTATGGTAAAGTGCTTCCGCAATAATAAAGTTGAGGCAACCGTCGCCTAAATACTCTAGGCGTTCATTGTTGTCTTGTGAGTAAGAACGATGGACAAAAGCCTGTTTTAAGAGGCGTTTATCCATGAAGGTATAATTGAGATTTTTCTCGAGTTGTTGCATATTATTTTATTGTGGTAAAGATATGGTCACAATCTTCAAAAGAAGTGACACAGTTATAGTTCATCCAAATAAAGCGAGCTTTACCTAGGATTTTTTGATCATCAACCAGTTCCCAAAAGCGGCCATCGTAACTATTATCTCGGTTATCTCCCATCATGAGAAATTTACCCTCAGGAATGGTAAGAGGAAATCGATGATAAAGCCCAAGACCCCGATCCGCATCGGTGATCATTTTTGAGGTTTGGATCGTGTGTTCTTTATATTCCCCAGAACCGGGTTTTCCTGTTGGGAAACGTTCGACAACAAAGAGTTCATCTTCTTCAGGAGCTCTCGCCGGGCTGACATATTGATATTCTAACGCTTCGCCGTTAATCGTGAACTGTTTATTTTTATAATCTACAACGTCGCCCGGAATTGCAACGACACGTTTGATGTAGTTGATCTTCTCATCTCTAGGGAATTTAAAGATCGCGACATCACCTCGTTCAATTCCTTCGCCTGGCTGTGAAAAGAGGCGAGTATTTAATATTGGCACTCTCACACCATAAGACCATTTGTCTGCAACGATCATATCGCCAGCATAGAGTGTTGGCTGCATGGATCCTGATGGAATGACGTAAGGCTCAATAATAAAAGAACGGAGTACGCCGACAAAAAGCACGACAGGAAAAAGAAACTTTGCCCAGTCGACAATCCAAGGTTCTTTCTTGCCTTCGCGACGTTTATCTTTATAAAAGAGCGAGTCAATAAGCCAGATTGCGCCGGTGACAGGAATCGCTAATATGATGATGATCGCGAGATAATGGGTGAGATTTGCAAATATCGACATAGTTTTATTTACTCTTCGTTAACTTTCAGAACCGCTAAGAATGCCTCTTGTGGGATTTCAACACTTCCCACTTGTTTCATGCGTTTCTTACCTTCTTTCTGTTTCTCTAATAGTTTACGCTTACGACTGACGTCACCACCATAACATTTTGCAGTAACGTCTTTACGAAGCGCCCGAACGTTAGTACGCGCAATAATATTAGCGCCAATCGCTGCTTGAATGGCAATTTCAAACTGCTGTCTTGGAATCAGTTCTCGCATTTTTTCAACCAGTTTACGCCCTTGATATTGCGCATTATCTTTATGTGTAATTAAGGAGAGGGCATCTACTCGCTCACCATTGATTAACACATCGACTTTTACAAGATCCGCCGCTTGGAAGCGGATGAACTTATAGTCAAAAGATGCATAACCCCGGGAAATTGATTTTAATCGGTCGAAGAAGTCTAATACGACCTCACTCATTGGTAGTTCATAGCGCAGTTGAACTTGATTTCCGGCATAAACCATATCGAGCTGTACTCCACGTTTCTCAATACAGAGTTTCATGATATTTCCGATATAGTCTTGTGGTGTTAAGATATTCGCTTCAATAATAGGTTCACGAATCTCTTTAATTTGGGTCACTTTAGGTAATCCATCAGGATTATCGACATAGATCACTTCGTCGTCATTTTTTTCAACTTCGTAGATAACGGTTGGTGCTGTAGTGATTAGATCAAGATCATATTCACGCTCTAATCGCTCTTGGATAATCTCCATATGGAGCATCCCAAGGAAGCCACAGCGGAATCCAAATCCTAATGCTTGAGAGGTTTCTGGTTCAAAATGCAAAGAAGCATCATTTAATCGTAGTTTTTTAAGTGCTTCACGAAGATCTTCATATTCTTCAGAATCAACAGGAAAGAGTCCGGCAAATACTCGTGGTTGAACATGTTCAAATCCGGGGACAGCTTCTGTTGCTGAATTGCGATCAAGTGTGATGGTATCTCCTACGGGGGCTCCATCTATATCTTTAATGCCGGCAATAACAAAGCCTACTTCACCTGCAGAGAGTTGTGCTTTATCTACTCGATTAGGAGTAAAAACCCCCACATGGCTGGCCTCATGAACCTCTTTGGTGCTCATGATTTTAATTTTATCATTCTTACGAAGAACACCATCAAAGATACGTACTAAGGAGACAACGCCGACATATTTGTCATACCAAGAGTCAATAATAAGTGCTTTCAGTGGTGCATTCACATCTCCTACGGGAGCAGGAATTTTTTTGATCATATCTTCGAGAACATCTCGAACGCCGATGCCAGATTTTGCTGAGCAGCGGACGGCATCCATTGCTTCTATCGCAATGATATCTTCGATCTCCATCGCCACACGATCAGGTTCTGCAGCCGGTAAATCGATTTTGTTAAGAACAGGAATGACTTCTAGTCCTTGATCGAGTGCGGTATAACAGTTTGCCACAGATTGTGCTTCAACGCCTTGCGCCGCATCTACAACTAATAGAGCGCCTTCACAAGCGAACAGTGAGCGAGAGACTTCATAAGAGAAGTCCACGTGTCCCGGTGTATCGATAAAGTTCAGATGATAAGTTTCGCCATTATCGGCTTTATAATCGAGAGAAACACAGTGAGCTTTAATCGTAATACCCCGTTCTTTCTCAAGATCCATGGAGTCTAAAACGCGATCCTCCATTTCACGCTCGGAGAGTCCCTCACAAATTCGGATGAACTGATCTGCTAAAGAGGATTTGCCATGGTCAATATGGGCAATGATTGAAAAGTTTCTAATATTCTTCATCGATTCTATCTATATAATAAAAGGTGAATTATCTTACTCTAAAAGAGGTCTATCTTAGCAAATAAAT
>JASLEF010000241.1 GCA_030151245.1 Ignatzschineria sp.
CATGAAGATGGCCACCAGTATCGGCTATTTGCAATGCCGGAATGGTTCTATCCGATATCGTGCAAGCTGAGTAGATGCGAGATCTCATGAAGATGGCCACCAGTATCGGCGTATCGGCGTATCGGCTATTTGCAATGCCGGAATGGTTCTGTCCGATATCGTGCAAGCTGAGTAGATGCGAGATCTCGTGAAGATGGCCACCAATATCGGCGCATCAGCTATTTGTAATGCCGGAATGGTTCTATCCGATATCGTGCAAGCTGAGTAGATACGAGATCTCATGAAGATGGCCACCAATATCGGCGCATCGGCTATTTGCAATGCCGGAATGGTTATATCCGATATCGTGCAAGCTGAGTAGATGCGAGATCTCATGAAGATGGCCACCAATATCGGCGCATCGGCTATTTGCAATGCCGGAATGGTTCTATCCGATATCGTGCAGGCTGAGTAGATGTGAGATCTTATATTGATCAAGTGAGTAAAAGTATGATGCTTAGGAGATGAAACGTATCGCAAAAGAAAAGCCATAAGAGATGAATCTTATGGCTTCTATGTGATTTAAAGTTTTAAAAGTATTCGCAATTAAGCGGTTACTTTGCTCTCTTTAAGCATTTTCTCAAGGTGATGGATATCCATACCGCCTTTTAAGAATGTCGGATCATTTAAGATTTTCAAATGAAGTTCCGCATTCGTATTGATTCCTTCAATGACTAATTCATGAAGTGCATTTTTAAGACGACCAATCGCCATTTCACGCGTTGGCGCGTAAGCAATGATCTTTGCAATCATGGAGTCATAGAAAGGAGGAACGGCATATCCTGCATAGATATGGGTATCAATACGGATTCCAGGACCACCTGGTGGATGATAAGTTGTAATCATCCCTGGTGATGGAATAAATGTCTCGTGATGCTCAGCATTGATACGACACTCAATAGCGTGACCTTCAAATTTGATATCTTCTTGTTTGATGGTTAACGGCATACCGCTAGCAATTTTGAGCTGTTCACGTACAAGGTCAACCCCAGTGATCATCTCTGTGATTGGGTGTTCAACTTGAATACGGGTATTCATTTCAATGAAGAAAAACTCTCCATTCTCATAGAGGAATTCAAATGTTCCTGCACCGCGGTAGTTGATACGTTTACATGCTTCAACACAAGCAGCACCAATACGAGCACGCTCTTCGGGTGTAATACCTGGTGCCGGAGCTTCTTCAAGAACCTTTTGGTGACGACGTTGTAATGAACAATCACGTTCTCCTAAATGAATCGCATTCCCTTGACCGTCTGCTAAAATTTGAATTTCAATATGACGTGGCTTTTGAAGGTAACGTTCCATATAGACTTCAGGGTTACCAAATGCCGCAAGCGCTTCTGCTTTAGTGAGCTCAATGGAGCGAAGAAGATCTTTTTCAGATTCAACTACGCGCATACCACGACCACCACCGCCGCCAGATGCCTTCACAATAATCGGGTAGCCAACTTCTTGTGCTAAACGAATGTTTTCTTCTTTATTATCAGATAATGCATCGCCAGAACCAGGAACGCAGGGAACACCTGCTTCGATCATTGCTTTTTTGGCAGAAACTTTATCACCCATAATGCGGATGGTTTCTGCTTTAGGGCCAATGAAAACGAAACCTGAGTTTTCAGCACGTTCTGCAAAATCAGCATTTTCTGCTAAGAAGCCGTAGCCAGGGTGGATTCCATCAGCATTAGTGAGCTCTGCAGCGGCAATAATACTGGGGATATTGAGGTAGCTTAAACCCGGCGCTGGTGGACCAATACAGACTGATTCATCTGCAAGACGCACGTGCTTTAAGTCTTTATCTCCCGTTGAGTGAACAGCAACAGTCTGAATTCCAAGCTCTTTACAAGCTCTTAGAATACGCAATGCGATCTCTCCACGGTTTGCTATTAATACTTTTTTTAACATCTCGAATTGCTCCTTATGCAAGGATCATTAGAGGTTGATCGAACTCAACAGGTTCACCGTTTTCAACTAAGAATTTAACTACTTTACCTGAGAGCTCAGCTTCAATCTGATTGAACATTTTCATCGCTTCGATAATACAAACAACGTCGCCGACATTAACCTGTGCATCAATTTCAGTGAATGGGTCAGAAGTAGGTGATGCTGCACGATAGAATGTTCCCACCATTGGTGAACGAACGATTTTACCAGAAAGCTCAGCAGGTGCTGCTTCAGGAGCTGCTGTTGTCGCTACAGATGGCATTTGCACGTTTGTTTGTGGTGCAGCCATTTGTGGTTGCTGCATCATTGGCATTTGGCCTGCAAATACTTGAGTTTCTTTAGGGAAGCGGCTAATACGAAGAGACTCTTCTCCGTCTGTGATCTCGATCTCATCAATTGATGATTTATCAATGAGTTCTACGAGTTTTTCGATTTCTTTAATATCCATTAAGATTAGCTCCTATTGTGAAATGATAAGGAGATTCCCGGAGGAATCTCCTTATTGATCTATTTGTTAGAGATTATATTCGTAATATTTAGTAGTGCAAGTTCATAACCATAAAGTCCACAACCTACAATAACGCCTTTTGCAATATCTGAAAGGTAAGATGTGTGTCTAAATGATTCTCT
>JASLEF010000057.1 GCA_030151245.1 Ignatzschineria sp.
CGTCATACTGTTGTTGAAGGAGTCCCAGCTATATCCGCCTCGAATAAAGAGAATCGTATCGGTTTCAATTGGTTGACCGAATCTTTCGATCGTATCTTCAAAAAGACGTAGCTCCGCACGAGATCGACCATCATCAATCACCACAAAATAGAGCTTATTACCGGCTTTACTGATTCTGGTATAGAATGATGTGACAAGACCACCGATAAGAACGCTATCATCATGTCCTCGTGAATGATATTGCGGCTCTGGCATCTCTTTGAGCGTTGTTAAGGAGGTGGTGACCACCGCTTCGATCTCTTGACGATATTGATCCACAGGATGCGCGCTGAAGAAGAAGCCTAATACCGCTTTTTCGGCGTGTAGTAGCTCATTTTCTGTCATGGGTAATGACTCTTGTAGCGAATATTGCGGGGCATCTTGCGGCGTATCATCAAAGAGTCCGAAAATATCCCCTTGTCCTGAGGTCTCATTTTTATGATGCTGATCTGCTAAACGAATCGCCTCATGCATGGTTGCTAATAATTTCGCACGGTAATGCGCACGCTCGGCAACGGTTTGGACACTGTTATCGAGACAATCTAAAGCGCCGGCACGAATGAGGATATCAATTGCCCGTTTAGAGGTCTTAGAGAGATCAATTCGGCGACAGAAATCAAAGAGATCAAGGTAAGGACCATTCGCTTCACGCTCTTCAATGAGCTGCAAGGCTGCGGCTTGTCCATATCCTTTCAGCGCCCCTAATCCGTAGATGATCGCGCCTTCACGATTGACGGTGAATTTATAGTACGATTGATTCACGCTTGGGCGAATAATCGGGATCTTCATCTCTTTCACTTCATCAATAATGATGATGATTTTTTCCGTGTGATCGAGATCCGCAGAGAGAACGGCCGCCATAAATTCTGGCGGATAATGCTGCTTGAGATAAGCTGTTTGGTAAGAGAGAAGGGCGTAAGCTGCGGAGTGAGATTTGTTAAACCCGTAGCCGGCAAACTTTTCCATCAAATCAAAGAGATTTCCCGCTTTCTCGGCATCAAAGCCGAGCGTATCCGCCCCGGACATAAAGAGTCCGCGCTGTTTTTCCATCTCTTCAGGGAGCTTTTTACCCATTGCTCGACGCAGTAAGTCCGCACCGCCCAGGCTATAGTTCCCGATAATTTGGGAGATCTGCATCACCTGTTCTTGGTAAACAATGACCCCGTAGGTAGGCTTTAGCACCGGCTCTAGCTCATCAAAGGGATAGGCGACCTCTTCACGGCCATGCTTACGGTTGATAAAGTCCTCGACCATTCCAGACTCTAGCGGCCCTGGTCTAAAGAGTGCCACCAGAGCGACAATATCTTCAAAGTTATCGGGCTGCATGCGGCGAAGCAGATCCTTCATCCCGCGAGATTCAAGTTGGAATACCGAGGTTGTTTGACACGCTTTTAAGAGATCAAAAGTGGGCTTATCATCTAAGGGTAAGCTCTGGATATCGATGGTAATATCACGGTTATAGGCAATATTCTTGAGCGCCCAGTCAATAATGGTGAGAGTTCTTAATCCTAAGAAGTCAAACTTTACGAGTCCGGCTGCTTCAATATCATCTTTATCATATTGCGTGACAAGGGCGGTTGATCCCTCCTCGCAATAGAGCGGTGAGAAGTCTGTGAGCTTTGTCGGCGCAATCACAACGCCCCCGGCATGTCGACCCACAGATTTAGAGAGCCCTTCCAGCTGTTTGGCGAAATCCATCAAGATCTTCACCTCTTCATCTTGATGATAAAGATCATGAAGTTCGGGCTCTTGCATCATCGCTTTTTCGAGCGTAATTCCTAAGTCCATCGGGATTAGTTTTGCGATCCGATCAACAAAGCCATAAGGATGTCCGAGCGCACGGCCCACATCTCGAATAACGGCTTTTGCCGCCATCGTTCCGTGAGTGGCGATTTGCGAAACGGCTTCTCGGCCGTAAGTATTCGCCACATACTCAATGACGCGATCTCGTCCTTCCATACAGAAGTCAACGTCAAAGTCCGGCATTGAGACACGCTCTGGATTTAAGAAGCGCTCAAAGAGTAAGTCATAGGGGAGCGGATCAAGATCGGTGATCTTCAGCGCCCATGCAACGAGCGATCCGGCACCAGAACCTCGTCCCGGACCGACTGGAATCTCATTATCTTTCGCCCACTGAATAAAGTCCGCAACAATGAGGAAGTATCCCGGGAATCCCATGTTGTTAATGACGTTAAGCTCTGTTTCAAGGCGCTCCCAATAGGTGGGATGATCATTATCGGGGGTGCGTTTACCAATCCGCTCTTCCAGCCCTTTATAAGATTCTGCTTTAAAGAACTCTTCAATCGTCATCCCCTCTGGAATAGGGAATGCCGGCAATTGGGGTTTATGAAGCGTTAATGTCACGGTACAACGCTTGGCAAGCTCTTGGCTGTTCTCTATCGCTTCTGGAATATCTTGAAAGAGGGCGATCATCTCCTCGCTCGTGCGCAGATATTGCTGCGGTGAGTAGTTTTTAGGGCGATTGGGATCTAGCATCGTGTGACCCGATTGAATACAGGTTCGCACTTCATGCGCTTCAAAATCCGACTCTGCCATAAAGCGAACATCATTATGGGCAATGAGCGGTAAATGATGGGTTTCTGAGAAGATTAAGCTCTCTTGAATAAAGCGCTCATCATTCTCTTGGCCTAATCGTTTCAGCCCGATATAGAGTCGATCTTCTAAAAAGGGGTGGTAAAATTTCTGTAAAATCTCTGCCGCACGTCCATGACCTTGATTTAATAGCGCCTGACCCATCAAACTCTCTTTGGAGAGAATCACAATCAGCCCCTCGGCATATTCTAAGAGCTTCTCATGAGTAATATAGGGAACGCCACGAACCTGATGATAACGATAACCATAACTCAATAGCTCTGAGAGGTTGAGATAGCCTTTGTAGTTTTGGGCAATTAAGGTGATGCGTCCTACTTCATTCTCTTCATTAATCACCAAGCAGTCGGCACCAAAAATAGGCTTGATCCCGGATTTCATCGCGGTTTCATAAAATTTGATCGCACCAAACTCATTGCCTAAGTCTGTTAAAGCAACGGCCGTCATGCCGAGCTCTTTTAATTTTGCAAAAAGGGGCTTGATGCGAATAATGCCATCAACGAGTGAGAATTCTGTATGAAGATTAAAGTGTGTAAAAGTCATAAATTACGGATTAATTGTCTGCCTAAGATCTGTGGAAATAGCGTCATGATGAAGAGAAGAATGATACCACAAAATGCGGTGAAATAAGCGGATGCTTCTGAAGCAAAATAGAGGCCGGGCAAGAGGGAATTCTTTCTGCGAGAAATCACGATAAATTGTGAGAAGAGAGCGCTGCAAAAGAGAAAAATCAAAAGTAAAGCATTCAAAAATAAATATATTTTATTGTAAATGTATTGTTTTTTTTATAAACTCTTGTCCCTGAGACAAATGGATAAGTTGTGTCATTTATAACATGGGAAATATCAATGTTTTGTAATTATCTTAATCATTACAATGCATTATGCGGTAAGATTACCCGTTCCTAAAATAATAAGACTGGTGTTATGGGTCAATCATTATCAGTATCAAGCAGAAATTAAAAGATGGGTTACCGCAGTGTTGCGAATGGATTACAGAATATTGGCAATGATCAATTGCATATTTATGGGTAAGGAGAAAGGACTCTGATGGAGAGTTTTTGGGCAGAATTTTTGGGGGAAAGCAAGAGGGTTTTGCTCTTGCAGGGTCCTATTGGTCCATTTTTTACCCATCTTCAGAGTTATCTTGTTGAAAAACAAGGAAAGACGGTTTTTAAGCTCAATTTTAATGGCGGCGATCAATATTACGCACCGCTCACAGATCATGTCTTTAATTATGAGGGAAGCGATAAAGAGTTTACGGTCTATTTTCATAACTTTATTAAAAAACATCATATCGATGCCGTTGTCTGCTTTGGTGATGGTCGGATCTATCACAAGTTAGCGAAAGAGTATTGCCATCAGAGTGGAAATGTCACTTTTTGGGCATTTGAAGAGGGCTATTTACGTCCGCACTATATTACCTTTGAAAAGTGGGGCGTAAACTATAACAGCACACTTTGCCGAACGAAAGAGCGATACGATCATAAGCTTGTGAGTGAGCATATCGGTGTTAAAAAAGAAGAGAGAGAGCTGCTCCCTGTGGCGGCAAGCTTTGCGGCGAGAGCAAAAATGGCGGCACGTTACTATTATGAGATGTGGCGCCATCAATCAGCATTCTCTCAATATCAGCATCACCGGGAGAGAAGATTGCGCGTTTATGCCGGGGCTTGGTTAAAGACGGGATTATTAAAACCCTATTACCATTGGAAAGATCGGCATTATGCCAAGCTAATTCGAGAAAATCAGCTTGGGAAGTTTTTTATCTTTCC
>JASLEF010000090.1 GCA_030151245.1 Ignatzschineria sp.
GAAGAATCTCTTGATTTTGTATTCCACGGTGGTTCAGGTTCAAGTTTAGAAGATATCCGTGAAGCAATTAGTTATGGCGTTATCAAAATGAACATTGATACTGATACGCAATGGGCAACGTGGGAAGGCGTGCTGAACTACTATAAAGAGAATGAAGGTTATCTCCAAGGTCAGTTAGGTAATCCAAAAGACCCATTTGGTCCGAACAAATCATACTATGATCCACGTGCATGGTTACGTAAAGGTCAATTGAGCTTAATTGATCGTGTGATTGTTGCTTTTGAAGATTTAAATGCGATGGATCGTAACTAACCAATATCGATATCAACATCAATATTGATTGTTAGATGTTAAGAAGAGCTCTTTGAATTAGGGCTCTTTTTTTATGCCCTGAATTTTTGGGGTGATATTTTATCGGTTTTAAAAATGAGCGAAAATAGGAGTTTAGAGTAACGCGGATCACATTGATCTTAAATAGTATGGTCACTACTTTTGAATGATTGTATTGACATAGAGTCAGTAGCTAACCAGAGATATTCTTGGGAAGATCGTATGATCTGGTTTTGGGGCTGAAATTATTCAATAGAGAAGTATATAGAGAGAGGTAGGGAAAGAATTTGCAATAAGATATTGTATTTTCAACGCGTCTCGCAATGAATGGGGGAATGATAGGTTTTGATCTTAGTATTAATGCAGCTCCTTTGAGATAGCATCTTGATATATAAGAACAGATTAAAGATAGATCAGAAATAGATAGAGACGATATAAAAAAAGAGCACCGAAGTGCTCTTTTGAGGTCATTGAATCTTCTACTTATTCTTGTAGGTCAGGATTAATAGCCCACCTCTTCATCATGTACGATTTTACCACCAAATATTTTGTGAACGTAAAATGTATAGAGCAGAATCAGGGGTAAAACCAAGACAACGCCCCAGAGAACAAACTCAAGGGATTTTGGTGCGGCACTTGCTTCCCAGATCGTGAGTTTATCGATCACGATATAGGGGAACATGCTGTATCCAAAACCGATGAATGTACAGAGGACAATTAGCACTGTAAGAAGATAAGGGACCCAATCACGTTTGTAAGTTTGATCATTTTCAATAAAACGTAAATTTTTAAAGATGATCAAAGCAAGGATTAAACATAGTAATGGAATCGGTGCTAAATAGAGCATATTTGGCATTGAGAACCATTTTTGGAAGATCAATGGGCTAGTATATGGCATTGCCATGGAAACGAGAATAATCGCTAAGAACGCAAGGAATATTGAGTGTCTAATCGCTTTTGTCGCAAATAGACGAATATGACCTTCTGATTTAAAGATGAGCCAAGCAGATCCTAGAATGACATATCCAAAGCAGAGAGAAATTCCTATACAGATTGCAAAGACCCAATTGGCAGGCGTATGGTTTAAACCTGTTGCATAGAGTCCTACCATGATGCCTTGCGAGATCGTGGCAATATAAGACCCTAGACAGAAAAGCTTATCCCACATAGGTCTGTGATGTTCTTTAGCGGTATTTCTAAAATCAAATGCAGCGCCACGAAGAATGAGTCCCGCAAGCATCGTGACCGTTGGAATATAGAGCGTCACAAGGATATCGCCATAGGCTTTCGGGAAAGCGATAAAGATTACGCCGATCCCCAGCACAATCCATGTTTCGTTAGCATCCCAAAAAGGGTCAACTGTTGCGACCATTTTGTCACGATCTTCGCGTTTCTTCATAAATGGAAAAAGCAAACCAACGCCGAGGTCATAACCATCAAAAATGATATAAAAGAAGACGGCAGCAAACATTAAGCCAGAAAAAATCACAGGTAAAATTGTTGTCGCATCCATAATTATGCTCCTTGTTTTTCTGCAGCGATATTATTTTTAATCGTTTTATTTGCGAGATAGAAGAGCACAGAAAAGTAGCTAATCAACACAAAAATATAGATTAAACAATAAATGAGTAGTGATGAAATCATTACAGAAACACCATGCGGTGCAGCAGTCTCCGCAGTAGATATTAAGTCATAAACAATCCAGGGTTGACGACCAATTTCTGTGACATACCAACCAAATAATACAGCCACCCATCCCGAGAAAGTCATGAGGAAAAAGACTTTAATCATTTTGGGGCCGATCTCTTTTTTGCGAATCAGTTGTATCGCACCAGTCCAAGAAACAAGCAACATTAAGAGCCCCATCCCTACCATGATTCTAAAGCTCCAGAATACAATAGCGACAGGAGGATGTTCTTTAAACTCATTTAAGCCTTTAATCTCGCCATCAAAAGTATGCGTGAGAATGATACTTCCTAAATGAGGGATTTTAAGATCAAAATCATTACTTCGTGTTTTCTCATTAGGAAAGGCTATAAGACTTAAACCCGCAGGGCTTTCTGTTTCCCAAATTGCTTCAATCGCGGCTAATTTATCGGGCTGATGTTCTTTAACTAAAAGACCAGAAAGATCTCCAATAAAGATTTGGATAGGAATTAATATTGCCGCAACGATGATACTAACATTGAGAGATTTACGAGTCGCTTCAGCCGGATCGCCTTTCATGATTTGGTAAGCGGAAATACCGGCAACAATAAATGCTGCGGTTAATCCCGATGCTAGCAACATATGCGCAAGTCTCGTTAAGAAAGAGGGCGTAAAGATCGCATCCCACCAACTTGTTACATGAACAACGCCATCAATGATTTCATAGCCTGCTGGTGTTTGCATCCATGAGTTAAGTGCAATAATCCAAAATGCCGAGAAGGTTGTACCTACCGCGACCAATAAGGTGGCCAAATTATGGATAAAGGGCGATACTCGTTTTTGTCCAAAGAGCATGACGCCTAGGAAAGTGGCTTCTAGGAAGAATGCGGTAAGCACTTCATAGCCCAGTAAGGGGCCTGCGATATTTCCTGCTTTTTCCATGAATCCAGGCCAGTTAGTACCGAATTGGAAACTCATAGTGACGCCGGTGACAACGCCAATGGCAAAGCTGAGGGCAAATATCTTGACCCAAAAGTTATAAGCATTGAGCCATTGGACATTTTGAGTCTTCTGGTAACGCAATTTGAAGAAGAGAAGTATCCAGCCTAGTGCGATAGTGATACTGGGAAAGAGGATGTGTACCGAAATATTAATCGCGAACTGTATTCGCGCAAGAAGAATTGGATCGAGTTCCATAAGCGGCCCTTTTAGAAGGAGAGATTGTGTCCATTATTGTAAATCATTTCTTAAATAATAGTAATATTATTAAAATAATAAATTATCTGAGTTTGCTTGTATTGATGTTTGTCTACTCTCCTCGCTATTTATTAGATTATATATATTAATAGGGCTATAATGATCGATCGCAGTGCCAAAGTAATAAGAGTCAGCGAGCAGTGGAGAAACGTGCGATAATTGGAAACTTCATTTTGTGATTGATACTTAAAAAGAGAGATAGTAAGAGATGGCATTAGAGTGGATTCATGGGTTTCATGCTGTAGAAGCGGCAATTAAAGAGGATCGAGTGATCCGCGTAATGTTAGACCCGACTCGAAAAGATAAGCGTATGCAGGCACTATATGATCTGCTTGATGAGTTTAAGATTCGTCATGAGCGTGTGGATGTGCAAACGATTGAGAAGATGGTACAAGACTCAAGACACCAGGGGGTTATTGCGCAGATAGAGGTCCGCGGGGCTGAGAGCGAAGATTATCTCTATAAATTGTTAGACCGTTTGGAGCACCATCCATTTTTATTAGTATTAGATGAGGTTCAGGATCCCCATAATGTCGGGGCTTGTTTGCGAAGTGCAGAAGCTTTCGGGGTGGATGCTGTGATTGTGCCGAAAGATAATGCTTGTAGTTTAACGCCGATTGTTCGAAAGGTTTCGAGTGGCAGTTCTGAGCGAGTTCCTTTTATTGAAGTTACCAATTTATCTCGTATGCTTGAAAAAATTAAAGAGCGCGGTATTTGGGTATCGGGCCTTGCGGGTGGTGGCGATACGACAATTTTTACAGCAGACTTTAGAGGTCCTTTAGCGATTGTCATGGGCTCTGAAGGTTCCGGCATTCGTCGATTGACGGAGAAGCATTGTGATTTTATTGTAAAAATCCCTATGGAAGGGGAGATTGAGAGTTTAAACGTATCAGTTGCGACAGGTGTCACGCTGGCAGAAGCTTATCGTCAACGTCATCGTCTGTAATAGTTCAGGGATGGCGTGATTCATCAACGGTTGAGAGGGCTGATTTTCGCAATAAGGCTCTCGTTTTAATCTGTCGTCGATTGCGATATGCTTTGTTAGATTTGGTATGATGCTGCCGGCATTGAATGATCTCTTGCAAAATCATGGATTGTAGCGGAGTTAGATGATTTCGATACTACCTATTGTTTTATCTTTATAATTGTTTTAGGTTTTAATCGGCTCAAGATGTAATATCTGCAACGAGCTTTTGTCAATGAATTTTTCCTGCTCAACAGAGTTTCTCATTGATAAACAGATTATCAACGCATTACTGGCGGGATTTGTAATGCTCTTTTTATCAGAGAGGCTATCCCCTATCAAAAACGCCTATCTCTTTTTTGAAATAGGCGCTTAAGCAATAAATGTGAGAAATCTCAAGTCATCTGAGTTTCTTTTTTAACGTCTTAATCTGGAACCTGACGTTGATATCTTTGTGCTTCATCATGGGCTCTATCATCTTTTTCGCGCAATGAATTAGGGCGTAAAAAGGTATAAGCGATAAATCCTGTGAACCAGATTAAAAAGCCAAAAGGCACGACAATCGTGACAAGATAGAGTCCGATTGTTTTGTAGCCAAAGATCAATGCAGGAATACCGACAAGCGTTCCTATAACGCTAGCGATCATTCCAGCATAGAAGAGAAATTTATTGAGTGCGAGCATAAGTAACACCTGTTTATCTTAAAAAGTCGTCTCTCATTATCGATTAACATCATGATTAAGAATAATTAATCATGCCTTAGAATTATGAAAATTTTTCTGGATCAAAACAAGTTAGATGAAACGAGATTTTGATATGCAATGGATGATGAATGAATGACTGCTAATATATCACAGAACTAATACTCTTTAGAGAGATCTATCAAATTAAGCGCAGAGAGATTCTCTTTAATTCTCTGAATATTATTAATCACCTGTTCTGCTGCCGTTCGGGGATTGGTAGCGGCTGCAACGTGAGGTGTTAGTTCAATGCGAGAATCATGCCAAAAAGGATGCTTTTTGGGTAATGGTTCTTCTCTAAATACATCTAATAAAGCGCCAGACAAGTAGCCTTTGTCAAAGGCGATTAAAAGATCCTCATCAACGAGATGTTCTCCGCGAGCGGGATTGATCAGATAAGCCCCTTTATTGAGCATTTGAAATAGCTCAAGATTGAGAATGTCGGTAGTCTCTTTTGTCAGTGGAAGTAAACAGATAACAACATCTAATCCTGTTGCAAACTCTTTGAGGGTTGCATGACCTGAAAAGCTTTGAAGACCTGTGATAGATTTGGGGCTTTTAGACCAACCTCGAAGATGGGTAAAACCATTTTGATAAAGAGAGGTGGCTACTGCGCTTCCTAATTCACCAAGACCGAGGATTCCGATTTTAAATTCTTCATGAAAGTTGCGTGATCTGGGTAACCATTCACACTCATTTTGTTGCTGTTTATAGATTTGTAATTTTCGGAAAGCTTTTAAGGTTCCGTAGAGAGCATATTCGCTCATTTGTACAGACATATCGGTATCGATAATGCGGGCAATCGGAACATCTCTACGAAGATCTGGGCATTTGATAATATGATCTACCCCTTGACCTAGAGATTGGGTAAGTTTAAGGTTCTTGAGGGTTGGGAAAATACCGCTTGGGGGCTTCCAAGCTAGAACCACATCGATCTCAAGAGGATCATATTTATCATTTAAACCGTAGATTGTTAAAGAGGAATCAACCTTGGCAAACTCTTCGCGCCAACGCTCGATTCCTCTCTCTGTATCTGTGGCATACAATATATTCATGCTATTTCTCCTTTAGTGATAAAGCCTTTATGTGATAGAAATTTGGCTTTTCAGAAGTATAGCATATTGTACAACGGCAATTCAGGAGCTACTGACGCTTCTCTTTTAAGATATCGCGGATTTCACTTAAGAGAATCTCTTCTTTAGTAGGTGCTGGATCTGCAGCGGCTTCCTCTACGGCTTCTACGACTGCTTCATCTTGTTTTTCGCGGAGTTTATTCATGACTCGAATTGCAAGGAAGATAGAGAAGGCAACGATAATGAAATCGAAGACATTTTGAATAAACATGCCGTAATTAAGAACAACTGCAGGATCGTCGCCTACAGCGTCTTTTAAGGTTATTGCAAAGTCTTTAAAGTCTACACCGCCTAATAATACCCCTAAAGGTGGCATGACAATATCAGCGACTAAGGATGAAACGATTTTGTTAAACGCTCCTCCAATAATAACCCCTACAGCTAAGTCGATGACATTACCACGCATGGCGAATTCTTTAAATTCTTGAAAAAACTTCATGAAATATATTCCTTAAAAAAAATAAAATAAACATCTATCAAACCGCTTCTTGATCAGAGAATTAATGTCGTTAAAAGAAGAAACATTAATTCTTTTTTAAGAGGTGATTTGTATTGGTGACTTCTATTAACTATCGATTCTATTTGGTTGAATCTGCATTGTTAGTTGTCTGTTTTCCCGCGGTAATCATAGCATTGTTTTTAAGAGAAAGTTAGGGTTAATTGACGATATTTTTCGATAATTGACAAAATAATTATGACTATCATTTTCGGTACAAATGCTGATAATAAGAGCCTTTTAGAAAAATTTAATTTGACGGAAATGGTGCAATAAGCCAAATTATTAAGGCTAAATTAAAAGGAGGCATTGTTAATGAAGATCGTTGTAGCGTTAGGTGGTAACGCGCTAGGTAATAGTGTAAGTGAGCAAGAAAAAATCGTCGCATCAACAGTGGTGCCGATTGTGGATCTTATGGAAGCGGGGCACGACTTAGTTCTCGCTCATGGGAATGGACCACAAGTAGGGATGATTAAGCTGGCGATGGATAACGCAGAAAAGACACTCGGGAAAGAGGGCGTTCCGATTACGGAGTGTGGGGCGATGAGTCAAGGTTATATTGGCTATCATTTACAACGATTTTTACGAGATGAACTAACAAGGCGTAATATTGATAAAGAAGTCGTGACGATAGTGACGGAAGTTTTAGTCGATAGTGAAGATCCCGCCTTTAAGTCTCCGAAAAAACCGATAGGTTCTTTTTATACTAAAGAGGAAGCGGATCAGCTTGTGGAAGCAGGGTATCCCGTGATGGAAGATGCCGGACGTGGATATCGTATCGTGGTTGCTTCACCCTTGCCCCAAAAGATTGTTCAGATTAAAACGATTAAAAATCTAGTGAATGCCGGAGAGCTCGTTATTACAGTGGGGGGCGGTGGAATTCCTGTGGCGACTGAAAATGGGAAAACAGTAGGTAAATTAGCCGTTATTGATAAGGATTTTGCTTCCGCGAAGTTGGCAGATCAAATTGATGCAGATCTTTTAATGATTCTGACAGCGGTTGAGAAAGCAGCCATCAATTTTGGAAAGCCTAATCAAGCAGATATTTCGGAAATGACGTATGATGAAGCGCAGAAATATATTGATTCTGGAGAGTTTGCCCCAGGCTCTATGCTACCAAAAATTCGTGCAGCAATGGATTTTGTGAAGAATAATCCAGATAAAAGAGCGCTGATTACCTCTCTTGAAAAAGCGAAAGAAGGCTTTAGAGGGGAGACGGGAACATGGCTCCGTTATCAGTAATATCATAGATAGGTATTTGAAAGAGAAGGGAGTTCGTAATGTCAATTCGTAAGCCTGATAACTATTATCATGAAACATATGGTTTAACAGCACCTCATACAGATGTGGTGGAGATGGTTGAGAAATATGGTGTCAAACCCTGTTCCGTACTGGACTTAGGATCTGGTCAAGGACGAAATTCTCTCTATTTAGCGGATCGTGGTTTTGAGGTCACCGCGTATGATTTAAGTCCTCAGATGATCGAGACTTTGACGAATATTGTGGCACAAGAGGCGATTCGCAATATTCAGGTTAAACAGTATGATATCAATAGCGCGGCGATTGAAGGGCAGTATGATCTCATTATGTCAACGGTCGTCATGATGTTTGTCAATCGGGATCGAATGCCGGAAATTATTCCTAATATGCAAGCACATACTAATGCTGGTGGTTATAATCTGATTGTTTCAGCAATGTCGACGGAAAAGTACCCGTTTGAGGGGTTTCCTTTTACGTTTAGTGAAGGAGAGCTTGAGCGTTATTATCGAGATTGGGAGATGATTCATTACAATGAAAATGTGGGAGAGATGCATCGTTTAGATGCCAATGGTCATCGTCTTAAATTACAATTTGCGACAATGCTTGCAAGGAAACCGCTATAAAAATAGCCAAACAATCTTGATAAGATTGACGAAAAGAAGTCTTGAAGGAGGGGCGATCAGATCTATGATGGATTGATCGCCTTTTCCACGATGGGGGATTTTTAGCAAATCCATTTTTTTATGACTATAATCGACCCTCTTTAATGGTTAATGGCAGAGCGTATTTATGTCTATAAGTGATGATGATAAAGATCTTTTTCGAAAAGCTGTCGGTGCTGTGCGAAAGATTAAAAATCATGATGATCGAGTCTTGCACCCTCGTCCGAAATTAAAGCTTAAAATCCGTAAAGCTTTGCGAGAAGAGGCGAGTTTTCAAGATTTGATGAGTGATGATACTTCGTGGATTAATACTGATCCTACTACTGAAATGCGTTATGCCCGAGAAGGTGTTTCTCGCAAGTTGCTTCGTGCACTTTCCCAAGGGGAATTTTATCCTGATGAAGCAATTGATCTACATGGACTGACGGCTAGTGAGGCGCGCGATGAATTGCAGGATTTTCTCTATCATGCACTCAAACGCAATCTTTTTTGTATTAAGATTATCCATGGACAGGGAAATAGCTCTAAAGGAGATCCCGTGATTCGGGGATTAATTGAGCGGTGGTTAAAGCTGCAGATTGATGTTTTAGCCTTTGCGAATCCGCCACAAAGAATGGGCGGTCTGGGGGTTACCTTATGTCTGCTTCGAGCACAAACACCGTATGATAATTTTTAATCAAGGTTTGATGTCTTTCTCATTTCAGGTATCATGCATCTCGATATTCGAGATAAGTCGCTTGTGAATGCTTTGGATAAGTTTTTTTTCTATTCTCTAGGAGAAAACGGTTAAAGAATTTGTAAGGCTTATCGTTTGGGTTCCCTCACCCCAAGTTAATATAAAAGGATTATGCATGCGTTATATCTATCTTGTCGCCTATGTTGTCTCTATTTTTGTGGCGAATCTCCTTATCGATAAGTTTATTGAACTTCCATTTTATGGAATGTTAAGTACTGGTACGATCTTTTTTGCTTTTGTTTTTACGTTACGAGATCACCTTCATCGTTATGGGGTAAAATTTGCCTTATTAGGGATCTTTTTAGCGCTGATTATCAATACATCATTGAGTATTATTTTCGCTATTCCGATACGTTTTATTATCGCATCATTTCTAGCAATTTTATTAAGTGAACTTGCAGATACCGCTGTTTTTGAGAGATTGAAAGAGCGCTCTTGGGCGCTTAAGGTCATCGCTAGTAATGCCGTTAGCGTGCCGGTGGATAGTGTGGTGATGACGATGATTGCTTTTTTAGGGGTCTTAACCCTGAATGAAATGATGGCGATTATCTTTGCTGATATTCTTGCAAAATACCTTATCGCCTTAACGGTGATTATCCGGCCTGAGAAAATCCGTACTCTTTGGCATAAATTATGGAAGGAAGAAAAAAACAATGTTTATCCCTGAAACGCGTGTTATGAGTTATCAATCGCCGCATCATGAGATGACGATTGATCTCATTGCTAATCGAAATCCCCATTTAAAAACAGCGCAATGCCATATCTTAGCGATGCCGATCTTGTGTACTCGTAGCCAGAATCCTGGCGCCGGATCAGAACTCTATATTCGTTATCAAGCGCAGGGTTATTTTTTAGAATTATTCTCTTTAGATCGTTATATAGCGGCATTTTATGAACATATGAATGTGAGAGATATTGAATATTTAACACAAGAAGTGGCTAAGGATTGTGCTAATGCCTTAGGACATCATGTTGTTGTAGAAGCTCATGTGAATTTAAATGGGGTCAAGCAGAAACAACATATTACCGTGGAAGCGATGCCTACGATGATGCCGTAAAATAGGGTACATTGCATTTTGCTTTACTAGATAGAATGAGAACCTCTTGTAAAAAGAGGTTTTTTTATGCTGTTTGAGGGGGGTGGCTGATGTCTGTTGGTGATGTCGATATTTGATAAGGCCTCATAAAAAAAGCTAAATAAGGGGAGATCACATGACTTTCGATAATTTATGATCGTGGAGGATCTTCATTATGAGCAATAGAGGCTATAATATTGACTTCTATTCAATTCGCTCACTTTAAGCCAATTTAAGGATGAAAGATGTTGCAACTCTCTGAAGATCAAAATAGCCCTTACCAAATTCTAGAGCCGCAAACGGTGCCGATTAGCGGTAATATGATGATTGAAGCTTCTGCCGGAACAGGTAAAACTTATACGATCACACTTTTAGTACTGCGCCTTCTATTGGGGATAAATGAGGATCGGACGCCAAAGCAGTTGCCGGAAATTCTGATAGTGACCTTTACTAATGCTGCAACTGCGGAGTTAAAGGAACGAATCTATTCTCGGATTGTGGATCTAAAACATGCTTTCTTTAGTTCACTTTTAGAGTTACCCGTAGAAGATGAAGCATTAGATACGCTCATTGAGCATTATTTAGCACAAAAACTGGATGAGGAAATCGCCCCAGATGTGGCATTAGAGACGGCCATTAACTTATTAAATCAGGCGGAAGGTGCGATTGATCAGGCCTCTATTTTTACGATACATGCTTTCTCTCAGCGGCTATTGAAAGAGAATGCGTTGGATTTAGGACAATCTTTTCATTTTGAGTTATCGACGGATCTATCGATGCTTTACCGTGAAGCGGTGTATCACTTTTGGCGAGAAGAGTGTTATCCGCTTAATTTAGAATTATCCCGTTTAGTGAGTCATTATTTTGATGTGCCCATTAGTGACGGTATGGGACTTTATCGGCAAACAAGTCTTTTTTCTAAAGTAGAAGCATTGATACGAGATCCGTATTTGATTAGAGAGTCGCTATTTTCGGGAATAGAGCAGTTAGAAGCACTCTTTACAACACAGTTAGATTTTATAAATCAAGTGAAAAGACGTGTGCTTACTACATTTTCTTTAGCGGATTTTATCCAGCTTATTGATGATGTGGGCTTAAAAAAGCAATCTTATCGTTCTGATCTCGTGAAGCGTTACCATGAGGATTTTTCTCATTGGGCTGCGGGGGATTCTCCGGTACTATTTAGTAATTATGAAAAGTTTACGCTTCATTATATGGAGAGCCGATTAGCTAAAAATGGGGATCTCTCGCGCTTGCCGGCAAGTCTGAAATCAATTTTTGAAGATCTTGCTACAATCGCAACATTTAAAACGACGAGTTTTCATTACGCCGCTTTTAAAATTGTTCAAATTTTAAAGATGTTAAAACATGATGCTGGCGTTTTAGGGTTTGATGATCTTTTAACAGAGCTTAATCAAAAGACGGCAACGCTCTCAGAGAGCTTTTTAAAATCCTTACACTTGCGTTACCGAGCGGTGATGATTGATGAATTCCAAGATACGGATCATCTTCAGCTAGAGACCTTTCGAAGACTCTTTTTTAATCATGAGGAGATTCCCTTTGTCATGATCGGGGATCCTAAACAGTCAATTTATGGTTTTCGGGGTGCGGATATTAACGCCTATTTGAGTATTAAAGAAGATATTCATCAAATTTATACCTTAAACCGTAATTATCGTTCAGGATTGTTGCAAGTCGATGCTGTCAATTCGCTCTTTGGACGTAGAGATGCGATTAGACCCTCATTTATTCATGAAAATATTCCTTTTATAGAGATCAAAACCCCAGACTCAGCCCAAGAGACAAAACTCACTCAACCGGATATCCCTGCTAGTGGGATGACCATTTTAGATTACCGGGCAGATGATGAGGAGCTCACTTTTACGAAAAAGGGAGCGGGATCATTGAGTAATCCTCAATTTAGAGAGCGAATATCTCGCGCCTGTGCGAAAGAGATCAGTGCTCTATTAGCAGAAGGAAAGCTTGAAACTGCGGAGGGGACACGAGAAATTATGCCGGAAGATATCACCATTTTAGTCAGAAGTGGTACGGAGGCGGCGGATATTCAAAAATCCTTACGGTTAGCGGGGTTGAATTCGGTATATCTTTCAGAGCGAAATTCTGTGTTTGATCCTGAAAATAGTATTGTTACAGATCTATATCTATTTCTGCGAAGCCTTATTTTTAGACATGAAAAAAAGATTCTTATGCAATCTTTAGGCTCTGTTTTATATGGTATGTCGGTCACGGAATTTGAAGAGGTTAAACGTCATCCTGAACGCTTAGAAACCTTGCTTTTTGAGCGAAATGAGTTAAATGAGATTTGGGATCAACATGGCGTATTAGCAATGTTACGCGCTTTTATGGTGCGAGAAAACCGTTTAGCTAAACTCTTGCTGTTAGAGGAGGGAGAGCGCTTAGCAAGTGATCTATTTCATTTAGGAGAGTTGCTACAACGAGAGTCTTTTAGTAATAAGGAAGCCTTGCTACTTTGGCTGTACGATAAAATGTTTGGGTATGAGGAGGGGGAAGGTGCTGAAATTCGTTTAGAGAGTGATTTTAAAACGATTCAGGTGATGACTATTCATAAGTCAAAAGGGTTAGAGTTTCCCATCGTTTTTCTACCGTTTGGACTCTTTAAAACACAAGCAAAAAATGAAGGGGTCTATGTCAATCCGCAGACGCATCAACGGCATTATGTTTTTGCCGGCGAAGCGACAGAAGAGGAGAAACATTATTTTAGTGAGGAAGTATTAGCAGAAGATATTCGCTTGCTCTATGTCGCACTGACTCGAGCAAAATATCATACTTATATTGGTTTTTGTCGAATGCTGAAAAAAGAGGTTTATCAGGATAATGCTCTGAGTTACCTGATGGGATTAGATACTGATGTTAAAGAGATGACTTCGGAGTTTTTAGCGAACTTTAATCATGACTTGCAATTACGTGAAGTTGAATCATCAATGTTGCAATTAGAGCCATATCGTACAGAGCCGTCAAGAGAAGAGATGATCTCGCCGGCCATTTTTACAAGAACCATCGCTCCTTTATGGCGGTTTACAAGCTTTTCAAACCTCTCTTATAATGCCCAAAGCTCTTACTTTACCCCTCTTCTTGAAGATGAGTTAGAGCTAGAGATAGACTCTGTATCGATGGAGACAGAGAATCGTGCCGAGAGTCTATTTCCTAAAGGAGCTGTTACGGGAAATTTTATCCATGCTTTATTAGAAGATTATACCCCTGTCGAGTTACAGGATCGATCACTACTTGAGCGGGAAGTTGAGCAGAATTTTACCCATTTAATACGTGCTGAAAACCTACCACTATTAGTTGATGAGTTAATGTTATGGCTTAAAGATATTTTAGGCGCTCCTTTATCCAAGGCCACACCTGTGACGTTAACTTTAGGAGAGATTTTATCGAGTGATCGTCAAATGAGAGAGCTAGAGTTTATTTTTCCGATTGAATCTCGTTTAACCAAAGAAGCGTTAAATAAATTATTGCAAAGAGATCGACAAAATAGTGAGGAGGGACTTAAATTTGAGGCTATAGAAGGTTTTTTACGAGGATTTATCGATCTGTTTTTTGAAGTCGATGGGAAGTATTATGTTGCCGATTATAAGTCCAATACGTTAGGTCCTCGAAAGAGTGATTATACTTTTTCGCAGATGGCGCATTCTATTGAGCATGCATACTATGATTTGCAATATCTTATTTATACGGTCGCTGCCGTCAAGTTTTTGCAAAATGTGCAACCGGATTTTAATTATGAACGAGATTTTGGCGGGGTTATTTACTTTTACCTTCGGGGGATGAGTCAAGATCAAGAGAGTGGTATCTATTTTATAAAGCCAGCTTACGATTTGGTATTAGAGTTAATGGTGCTTTTTGATAACAACTTACAAGATGATGCTGAGGAGGAGCTGTAGATGAGTGATATTATACAAGGGGATCTCTTTGATACGCTAATAGAGAATGATGAGACAGACAAGAATAAATTTGAAGAAGTTTGCCCACTTAAAATTCAAGAAAATGTAGGGAAGAGGGATCTTGAGTGTGAGGATTCTGAGAGTCTGATCTCATCAGCTTTAGAGTTATCGGCGGCTGAGAATCAAGAGTTAGTACTATTAGTGACAGAAGTAATGGCCGCTAAAGCCACATTTTCTGAAGATCCACAGCGACTATCCACCAGTTTTAAAGGCCTCTTACAACAGTTAGTAACGCAGCGTTATTTTAGTTATGTTGATTGTTATTTCGCAGAGTTCATAACGATGCAAAAAGGCTTTCCATATGCCCGAGACCATTTAGCGTATTGGTTACTAGCACTCTTCATCAGTCGAGCTTATGGATTAGGGCATACTGCTTTACCGCATCATTATCTATTGATGCCGGATCGTTGGTGGATCGAGAATGACCAAAAAAATCGAAAGGAGGTCATCGCGCTATTATTGGAGATTGTTTTCGACATTCCTCGACATAGTGACCCGTCAGAGAGAGATCTTACCTTGAAAAATTCTTGGAAGCAGGTTTTATCAGAGGTTACCCTTCCTCTTGTGATGACGGATCACGGTCTCTATTTAGAGCGAAATTATTTGCAAGAGGGGAGTATTGTATCGTTTTTTAAAATGGTGCGAGAGATGCCACTAACACCAGAAGAGAACACTTATGTTGCGGGACGTTTAAATCATTATTTTGGTAATGATATAAGCGATATTGATTGGCAAAAATTTGCTGCAGCAAACGCCATATTAAATAACATCTCAGTGATTTCAGGAGGGCCGGGGACGGGAAAGACGACAACGGTCTTTAAAATATTGCAGACTTTAATTGATCTGCATTATTATCGAGCAAGGGCACCGATGACAACGTCATCGTTAACGGCAAAGCCTTTTACGATTTTATTAGCCGCACCGACAGGAAAAGCTGCGGCAAGATTATCTGAATCGATTTTAGGGCAAGTCCGGCAATTACAAAAGCATGTGGAAAATGCTGAACTTGAAGTGCAGGAAGCCGTTCGGGAACAGTTAGCTTTAATTCCTTATGTCGGACAAACTTTACACCGGTTATTAGTGATCCATCCCTTTACACGTAAACCCCGGTATAATCACTATAATCCCTTAAATTTTGATCTATTAGTCGTAGATGAAGCTTCGATGATTGATCAGCAAATGTTAGTGCAGTTAATTGGTGCTTTACCCGCGCATGGTCGGGTGATATTTTTAGGGGATAAGGATCAATTAGCATCAGTTGAAGCGGGAGCGATTATGCATGAGCTTTGTGTTTCAGAAAATTATTCCCCATCCCATCTCTCTAAATTAACACAATTATTACAGCAGCCATTGCCGGCAAATAGATTAGCAGATCCTGCAAAACCGACATTTAATTACCTCAGTTTCTTAAAGAAGAGTTATCGGTTTAGTGCTGATTCAGCATTGGGGCAGTTGGCAAAAATTGTGAATAATGCACAAGCGGAAAAACTTCAGACACAATTTGATACGATGATGACATTAATTTCAAAGAGAGCATCATCGATAGAGCAGGTATCGGATCTCGATGAGAAGTTAGCCTATACGCCATTACCAATGGAAACGACAGCATTAAAGTCCTTACTGTTAAATGCCTTCAAACCTTACGTTGATTTTTTAAAGCAAGGGCAAGGGATAGCGTTTGCAGAGCTCGCTTTTGAGATTTTTTCACAACTTGGCGTATTAAGTGCTAGAAGAACAGGTATTAATGGGGCGATTGAACTCAATGATCTGATTCGTAAAACCCTTTTTCCTCAAGAATCCCATCGAGAGTTTTTTCATGGATTACCGATAATGATTACCCATAACAGTGTCGAAAATAATCTTTTCAATGGAGATATCGGTCTCATTTTAAGAAATGAGACAGGACAGCTGCGGGCATATTTTGAGGGAGTGGATTCAGCTAGGGTCTTTTCAATTCATGCTTTACCAAAGTTTGAAACAGCTTTTGCAATGACAATTCATAAATCTCAAGGGAGTGAGTTTCAGAAAATCATGCTCTTTTTAGGAGATGAACCCTCTCCATTTTTAACGAAAGAGCTATTTTATACAGGGATTACAAGGGCTCGAGAGTCTGTTCATATCTTTGCTAATGAAGCCTCTATCAAAGCGGCATTAAGTGGACGCGTTGATCGATTTAGTTTTATTCATCAGCGTTTGCAGGAATCATCCCCTTCATAAAATGAAGTTATGATGCAGATACTTGTTAATTTAGGGATAAAAGGTAATAATTGAGAGTCTCATGATTAGCAATCATTCTCATTTTCCTGTTTGAAGTAACATCATCATCGTTTTTCAAGCAGCGAGTCTCTTTCTATCAAAATTTAAGGATCATATGGCGAAAGTAGATCAGCTACAAGAGCTTAGGGAAGCTCCAATTAAGAAACTCTTATGGAAATATGCTTTACCGGCAATGGTGGGTAGTACCGTTGCCGCACTCTATAATATTATTACGCGTTACTTTGTTGGAAATGCTGATTATTTAGGAGATAACGCTTTAAGTGCAATGGGAATAGCCTTACCCGTGATGACCATGATCGCAGCATTTGGGATGTTGGTCGGTGCCGGTGCAGGAAGCCGAATCTCTATATTTTTAGGTAATCAAGATTTTGATAAAGCAGAATCTGTTGTGGGGACATCGTTGCTCTTAACACTGATTATTACATTGACCGTCTCCTATACCATGTTTATTTTCCTAGAGCCTTTGGTATATCTTCTAGGGGCTGATGAAGCGACGTATCATTATACTTATGAGTTTTTGCAGGTTTTTTTGCCAGGGGCGATCTTCTCAAACCTCTGTTTTAGTTTTAATAATATGATGCGAGCTTCCGGAGATCCAAGGAAAGCGATGTTGACGATGTTATTAACATTGTTAGCGAACGCTATTTTAGCACCGATTTTTATTCTTTACTTAAAGTGGGGATTGCGAGGCGCTGCTATTTCGATCATCTTGTCGATGATGATCGGTACGATCTTTGTGATGGAGCATTTTTTGAATAAAAATACTTTGTTACGTTTTCGTTTATCGAAAATACGCCTTGATTTTTCGATTGTTAAAGCGGTTTTGAGTATTGGCATGTCTCCATTTTTAATGAATATTGTCTCTGCCGGTATTATCTTTCTCATTATTTATCAAGTCCGAGAATATGGTGAAGCGCTGGGGGTTGCCGTTTATACGATTGCGAATATGACCTTAATGCTTGTTGTTTTATTGTTATTAGGGTTAACGCAAGGAATGCAGCCGATTGTTGGGTATAGTTATGGTGCAAGATCTTTTGAGCGATTACGTGAAGCCCTTTTGTACACTATTAAAATTGGCGTGGTCATAGGGATTATCGCGATGGTTATTGGGGTATTTTTCCCGGCAATCGTGGTCAGACCTTTTAATCCTTCCGAAGAGTTAGCGCAAGCAACGATGCGTTCCATTCGAATTGTGACATTACTATTTCCTTTGGTGGGATTTCAGATGGTCGTGACAATTTTTTTCCAAAGTATAGGAAAAGTAGGGCACTCAATATTTTTAAGTTTAAGTCGTCAAATTATCTTCTTAATTCCCGCGCTCTTTATTTTACCTCCTCTCTTTGGGAGTTATGGTTTAGCACCGCTAGATGGTGTTTGGGCGGCGATTCCAGTTTCTGATTTTATCTCAGCATTTACGGCGATGCTCTTTTTATGGTTACAATTAAAAGAGCTGAAGAAGATGAAAGCACGGTATGAAGGGGATGCGCTATGATGCAAGAGGCATATGTAGTGATGTTGCTTTAAAATGAGCTATCATCACGATAGGTAGGAAATGAGCAAGCCTGTGCAAAGTTTGATTCCAGCCATTTAGCTGATTTTAAAACTATTTTTAATACGATCGCTTTAAACCGATTTCATGATATTTATTAGAGAAGATTGAAGGAGTTTGTTAATGAAAGGGAATAAATCTCAGAAAAGCTCTCATTCGAAAGTGGTTGGAAAAAAGGGTGTCGCCAAAGCCACGGGAGAATTAAATCAGGAATTTAAGAAGATGAGTTATTCTAAAATGCTTTTTAGCGGGTTAGGTAATCTCGTTTTATTGGTGATCTGTTTTTGGATTCATTGGAGCTTAGGAGCCGTATTTTTGATATTTTGGCTCTTTGTCTTGCCTTACTTAGATCTCCGGCGTCTACGAAAATATGAAGCGGAAAATCCCCCGGTTCTACCTAAAAGCGAAACGTTCGATGATTCCCCGTTATTTAAAGAGGATGATGCTAAGGCCGATCGTTTTAAAGAGGGTAATGAGGATGATTCGTGGAAATCGTGGGATGATTGGGATGACTGGAAAAAGCCGAAAGAGTAATTGAGAATATTGCTTAAAATTGATTAAAGAATCAGAACCTCTTATTAGAAAAGGTCGTGCATGGTGAAGCACGACCTTTTTTATTGATGTCTGCTCATACCCTTATTCTCGGATAAGCCAACTGATGATTAACCCCTTGAATGGAGATTCGCTTTGCTTCTAGTAAGAGTTAGCACATTATTCACTCTTTATAAAAATGAGAATGATTCGATTTTCTAAAAATTGTGAAAACCCACCTATTTTTTAGGGAGTATCATTATCAAATTTTGAGTATTCAATAACAACCTGATTTAATTAGTTTTCTTCCTCTTCTTCCTCTTCTTCATCTTCTAATTCTTCAATTGCTTCGAGTTCTTTAATTGCACGACGTTGATCATCTGTTAACGATTCATCTGCTGATATTTCATATTCTGCAAGATCTTCTTCTATCAGTGAGAAACAGCTGGCAAAACCCTCTTCAAAGGCGGCATTATCGAGCTTTTTAGTAATCTCCTCCGATAGCTTTAATTCTTCAACGCCTAAGGCATCAAAGGAGAGCTGGCCACTTAATCCTTGAATCATAAACGCTTCTTGTTTCTTCGACAGTGAAATATCTATGAGATTTTCTTCATAGACATCAGAGACACAACTACAGTAGGCAGTGTTTCCTAAAGATTCTTGAATACAATATTGGTAGTGAGCTCCGGCGATACGCTTTGCTTGTGCATCATCGGCAAATACCGTTGAAATAGAGGCTGTAAAAAGAAGTAGAGCAATCGACGTAGCACGAATCATCATACAGATCCTTTGAATAAAATTAGAAAAAGGCAACCCAAGGTGGTGGTGAAAATCCTTGAAGTTTATTGGGATGTTTAGGGGGTTTTTAATCCTCAGTGTAGAGGGAAAGCATCTCTTTCGCAATATTAGGAGCATAAATCTCTTTGAAACATCTGCGATTAGCTAAGGGACTTCTCTCGAACCGTTTCGATGAGATCAATTGGCTTTAAGGAAATATCCCCTTTATCGACAGCAATAAAGGATTGTGATAAACGTTCGGCTTCCCGAATATTATGGGTAACGTAGAGAATGGGAATATTAAACTGTTCTGGAATCGCTTCTAAGTAGTGAAGAATCTCCTCCTTGCGAGCTTGATCTAATGCCGATAGTGGTTCATCCATCAGAAGAATATTGGGAGAGCTTAATAAGGCGCGGCCGATAGCGATTCGTTGTTTTTCGCCGCCTGAAAGATAGGCAATTCGTTTTTGTAATAACGGTTCAATGCCGAGGAGTTTGGTGATATCAGAGAAAAGCGCTGGGTTCTTCTCTTTGGCGCCATATAACAGATTTTTCTCAACAGAGTAGTGTGGAAATAGGGTCGGATCTTGAAAAACATAACCAATACCACGTTGATGAATGGGGAGGGAGATCTTATGTGCCGTATCTAAAATGATCTTATCATTGATTTGAATAAAACCTTTTTGAGGAGTTAATTTACCCGAGATAAAATTTAACAGCGTTGTTTTACCTGAACCAGAAGGGCCAAAAATTGAAGTGATTCCATTAGAAGGCAACTCGAGATCCGCTCTAAAGGTGAAATCTTGAAAGGGATGTGTAATATCAATTGTAATCATATTAAATCTTCTTTAAATTTTTCGAGTGCGGGGACGTTACTTGAGTCCTAAGCGTTTTTTATGGGCTCGTTGTAGGATTTCTGAGAAAAATAACGCAATAAATGAGATTGCAATGGCGATAATACAGAGGCGCATAGTTGCCGCTTCTTGATTGGGGACTTGGATCAGGGTGTACATCGCAAGTGGCAATGTTCGAGTCTCTCCTGGAATATTGGAAACGAAAGTAATGGTTGCTCCAAATTCCCCTAATGAGCGGGCAAAAGCTAACACTACGCCGGCTATAATTCCTGGCATTGCAAGTGGTAATGTTACCGTAAAGAACATTCTTAGACGAGATGCGCCGAGGCTTCTCGCTGCAAACTCGAGGTTTCGATCGATGGATTCGAAGCTGATACGAATCGCCCTCACGAGTAGAGGAAAGGAGACAACAGCAGAAGCTAGGGCTGCACCTTTCCAGTTGAAGCTAAAAGAGATCCCTAAAATTTGATCGAGCCATTTGCCAATATAACCATTTCTTCCCATGGAAATTAATAAAAGATATCCGATAACAACAGGGGGAAGTACTAGTGGTAAATTGATAATGCTGTCTAAAATAGTCTTACCTTTAAACTCTTTTCGTGCAAGAATCCAAGCAAACCAAATCCCAAGTGGCAAACTAGCGATCACAGCAACGCTGCCAATTTTGAGACTGAGGAGGATAACAGACCATTCATATTCAGTTAATAACATGAGTTTAAAAATCCTTAATTGATCTTAACGTGTAAAAGGCAATATGAATTGAATTGTGATGGAGGAGGAGTGTGATGATATATACAACTAATAGCCAAAACCCAAAAGTAGGTTGTTATTGTCATAACTTGTAAAGAATAATATTCACATTGAATTATTCCAATGTGAATATTATGGGAGATGAAGCCCTCATAAAGCACTTATGAACTTATGAAACGGATTCAGATTATAAAAACTATTAAAACTATAAAGTTATAAAAGCAATTTATAAAAGCAATTTATAAAAAGATATTACTCCTTACTAGGTGCCGCAAAACCATATTTTTTAAAGATCACGGCGGCATCATCACTCAGAAGGTAGTTATAGAAGCCATCGACGGATTCATTAGCTTTATCTTTCATGATTGCAATAGGATATTCGATCGGCGCATGCAATTCTTCAGGGAAGATTGCGACAGTTTTAACTTTTTCGCTGACGCTAGCATCAGAGGAGTAAACTGCCCCTAAGTCTGCTTCTTTCACTTCGACTAGGAGAAGCGCTGCACGTACGTTTTGTGCGGGTGCTACTTTGGGCTCTACCGTTTTCCAAACTCCCAGTTTCTCAAAAGATTCTTTAGCATAAAGACCAGCAGGAACATGGTCCGGGTCACCTAGGGCAATACGGGTATTTTCTAAAGTTGCTTTCCAGAAATCATTAGAGCCAAAATCAACTTTATATTCGGTTTCATTCTCTTTAAAAGTGATAAGAGCGAGTTCATTTTTAACGATATTTGTACGTGTTGCATCATCAATCAGGCTTTTCTCTTCGAGATAGTTCATCCAACTTTGATTGGCGGAGATAAAAATATCTGCCGGAGCACCTTGTTCAATTTGACGAGCAAGATTTGAAGATGAGTCATAGAGCGCTTCAATTTGGTTTTTATTGCCTGCTTCAGCATAGTTTACTTTGATTTCATCAACAGCATTTTGTAATGATGCGGCGGCAAATACGGTAATATTTTCTGCTTGAGCAAAAAGACCGGCATTGATAAGGAGTAAGGTTAATGCTGTTTTTTTGAACTTGTTCATAAAATTTCCTTTTTAATCATGTCTGATCGTCGTTCTTTTAGCTGAGTTTTGTCAGTTGTGTGACGAAATAAAGATTTGCATTGCTGCTAACTCACTGTAAGAGAAGTAGATAATAAATGGTATTACCCAGTAGAACTAGATAGCGCTTGAAACACGTGTCTAAATCAACTCTTAGCAAAAAAGTCATTGGAAAATAATCGGTATCCCTTATAAGATAAGTAGAGCTGAAGATATAAATATTCGCTTTATTTGTGAAGTGGCGTTTTTTATAAAATCAGGGCATAAAAGTTCTAAGAAGAATTTTAAGAAATCTAATACCGTAATGATTTTTGGCACAAACGATCATCATTAGGGTTATAAAGTTGAAAATAGAGAGAGAAATAGCATGATCGAACAACAAGCACCTCAATTACTTTGGCAACATTTTGCGAAAATGAGCGAAATTCCTCGTCCGTCTAAAAAGGAAGAGGAGATCCGCGCGTTTTATCGTGATTATGCGGCGACAAAAGGGCTTGAGTTTAAAGAAGATGCCATCGGAAATATCGTCATCAAGAAACCAGCAACAAAAGGGTATGAGAACTCTCCGAAGATTATTTTACAGGGTCATATCGATATGGTTTGTCAAAAAACTGATTCGAGTGATCATGATTTTGAAAAAGATCCTATTGCCTTACAGATGAAAGGGGAGTGGCTACACGCAACTGAAACGACCTTAGGGGCTGATAATGGAATTGGCGTTGCAGCATCTATTGCAATATTGGAAGATGAGACGGCAGAGCATGGCCCGATTGAGATTCTTTTGACGGTAGATGAAGAGCAAGGGATGGGCGGTGTTCGTAATATTCAACCAAACTGGCTTGAGGGTGAATATCTTCTTAATCTCGATAGTGAGAAGGAAGGGGTTTGTACCGTTGGTTGTGCTGGTGGGGTCGATATTGTTTTGAGTAAAGAGCTGCATTATGACCAAGAAGCGAGAGGCGTATTTTATGAAGTTAGTGTTGAGGGATTAAAAGGGGGGCACTCAGGGATTGATATCCACAAAGAACTCGGTAATGCGAGCCAGTTGTTAGCGGAAATGTTAGCTAATTATGCCCATAGTTCAGCGCTTCGTTTAGCTTCATTTGTGGGGGGAACTTTGCGTAATGCGATTCCTCGATCTGCAAAAGCAGTGGTAGCGATTCATGAGGCTCATAAAGCTGAGTTTGAAGCGCATTTAGTGGCAACTGGTGAAGCTTTTAAAGCGCGTTTGAAAAAAGCCGATGATCATGTTGCTGTGACCTTTAAAGTGATCGATGCCCAAGCGACGTTAGATGCGGAAAACTCACAACAATGCTTAAACTTATTGCTGCTTTTGCCATGTGGGGTAATCCGTAAATCCGTCGAATTACCAATTGTAGAAACAAGTTGTAATTTGGGGGTTGTGACCATTAATGAAGAGGTAGGATTACGCATTGAGCTCTTAGCGCGTTCAGTAACGAATGGTGGATTAGATCTTATTAGAACCCGAGCAAAAGCCTTAGCGATTATGAGCGGCGCTTTTATTGAAGAGGGAAATGCCTATCCGGCATGGCAACCTAATCTTGAATCCATCCCTTTTAAAAAATTATTAGAAGCTTATCAAGAGACGACAGGTGATGAGATGATTGTTTCAGTGATTCATGCGGGGCTTGAGACGGGACTTTTAGGGGAAAAATATCCACACTTACAGATGGTCAGTTTTGGTCCAACGATTAAAGGCGCACACTCTCCTGATGAGCGTGTGCATATTCCAAGTGTGGCTCGCTTTTATGATCTATTGAAATTACTCTTAAGAAAATTGAAGTAATTCTAAAATTACGTTATCAATAAGATAGGGCTGAATATATCGACAAGGTATATTCAGCAAATAATCAATTTTAAGCATGCCACAATAAGATTTAACCGCTGGAACAGCTGAGAGGACACAATGAGTAACTTTAAAAAGATTTATGATTTTGATGAAGTGATTAACCGCCGTAATAACAATTCAGATAAGTGGACAGCTTATTCTAAAGAAGTGTTGCCGATGTGGATTGCGGATATGGACTTTCAAGCAGCTGATGAGATCATTGATGGATTAACAGCCATGTCTCAAAAAGGTGTTTATGGTTATGGTAAAGCGCGACCTGATCGCCTGCTTGAAGCGGTTATTTATCGTTTACAAAGATTATATGGTTGGACAGTCCCTAAAGAGAGTATTGTTTTATTGCCAAGTCTTGTGACGGGATTTAATGTCGCTGCGAATGTCGCCTTAAGACGTAATCCTCAAGCAAACTATCTATTTCATACTCCGGCATACCCTCCATTTTTTGCAATTGAAAATCATCTTGGCATCAAAGGAATCGGTATCCCATTAAAAGAGCATGTTGATGGTAATCGTTTACATTATGAGATTGATTTTGATCTTATGGAATCGATGGTGACCGAAGATTCAGAAATTCTAATGCTCTGTAATCCTCAAAATCCTTCAGGACGAATTTTTACAAAAGAGGAGTTGTTGGCAATAGAAGCCTTTGCGGCGAAGCATGATTTAATTGTGCTTTCTGATGAGATTCACGCAGAGCTAAGTTGGGAGCGTGAGCATATTCCTTATGCAACACTTTCTGATAGTGCTAAAAACCGAGCTATTACCCTAATTTCAGCGAGCAAAACTTTCAACTTGCCGGGATTAAGTGGAGGGTTTGCGATTATTGAGAACTCAGCGTTGCGTCAAGAGTATGAAAAAGCGATGATGGGCTTTGTGCCACGAATGAATGTTTATGCTATTAAAGGTTCTGAGCTTGCCTTTGATTATGGTGATGAATGGCTTGCTCAATTGAAACCTTATTTGATAGCAAATCGAGATTATATGGTTTCTGAGCTTTCTAAGATTGAAGGTTTAAAAATGGTGAATCCAGAAGCCACATTCCTTTTATGGTTAGATTTTAAGGATACGGTATTAGGAACAGAGGCTCATCAGGCATTATTGAAAGCAGGGCTTGCGCTGAATGATGGGAAATCATTTGGTGTTACCGGAAACTATGT
>JASLEF010000114.1 GCA_030151245.1 Ignatzschineria sp.
CAAACTTAGATAAGATTTGGGCTTTTTAATTTAAAAATTTTCTGAGCTATTTATTTCACCTCTAGATAAAGATCGTTCATAAAAAACCAAAAACCATGAAAATTACCACAACATATAAGTTAAAACCTTATTTTTCATAAATTTAAAAGAAAACACATATTCACTGCTATGATTTCAAAATCTACTTACGGCTAACCTATTAAGGAATTGATTTCTACGCTATCTGTTCGTCACATATTACTATATCTATTCCTGATCATCATCGCGGGGTGTACCATGCACCCTATCACCGCAAATTCTCCTCAGACTAACGCTCGTTTAGGAACTCAATAGGGTGAAGGATTACAATCCTCGGTGCGCAAAGTCAATCTCCAATGAGAAAGTAAAACACCATTAAGCACAATTCAAATTAGCTATTCTCAAAGCCTTCCCCAAGGAATAACCGTCACTGAAACTATGCTCGCTGATGGTCGAATTGGTCTCTCTATTGTGGGTGAGGGAGGACAAAAACTCCTATTGAAATAACAAAGTTCACAAATCTACCTTGAAGGAGAAGAAGGAAAACGATATGAACTTTCATACTACAACTATCATCAAACAAAAATTTATGAATTCGTCACAACCATTGATGGTCTTGATGTCCTTAATGGCAAACCTGGAAGTTTTAAAAACCCGGGATATTCACTCTATCCTGGGCAGACCTTAACAATTTCAGGTTTTAGAAAAAATAACGATGAAGTTACAGCTTTTCGCTTTGCTAAACCTCAAAATGCATATACAACAAATAGTAAACAGGGAGATCCTCGCAATACAGGAATCATAGGAACAGCTATCTTTACCCTAAAAGATCCTCATCAATCATTTCCCCCAAAGCAACAATCTTCACAGGAGAATCATCTCCCTAACGCATTTCCAAATGAAAAAGGGTATGCCCCACCCCCTAGTTATCGCTATTAAATCGAATATAATGATGCAAAAATCCCAGAGAAACTATCCTCTGGGATTTTTTAATCCTCTTAATGACCTGACTGAGATTTCCTAGCAGAGCGTTTCGCAGCCGCCTGCCGATAAACTTGATCAAAATGCTTTCTCAGTGCTATTTTTAACAGTCGATCATCACGTAACCCCCTAACTCTCATCACTTCCTCCTTGCTTCTCGTTATGGCTCTTTCGCATTTTAAACTCCCCTGATTTTTGCGATTCCAGAGGGGCTGATTTCAGAAAATCTCCAGACTTAAAATCAGATTCTAATATTTCCCGCTGATATTCTGACGGAGATCTTCTATTCTCAACCATTCCCAAAAGTGCGCCCCAATCAATATTTCGAGTCAAAACCATCCCCGATCCTAAAGAGACAAAGAGTAAGATCGTGCCCAATAATAAGCTGTATTCCTCTCCATTTAATAATATGTAGAGCGTAATGTAGAGTAAAAGTAGTAATCCCCCAAAACTTAAAGAGAGTCTCACTGTTCTCAAAGCACTATGCATATAGAAAGTTATCAGCGTCACGCAAGCACTCGCAGCAATCAGATAGGCTTTAAAAAAACCAATATGCTCTGAAAAGGAAAGAAGTAGTAGATAGAAGAGGACAAGTGCTATCCCTACTAACGCATATTGCATCGGATGAATATTCACTTCACGCACAATTTCAAAGATAAAAAAGCCGGCAAAAGTAAGCCCTATAAATAAAAGCGCATACTTAATAGCCCGATCACTTTTTCGATAATGATCGACCGTATCCATCAAATTAACTCCAAAGCTACTTACCTTTTGTGTCTCGCAATTATTTTTTAATAAGCATAGCCCTAATCTTTCCGGCACAATATTAGAAAACTGATTCACTTCCCAAGTTGATTGAAAGGCACCTGTCTGAACTTCGCGTGTCTTAGGCAGAGCATCCCCGACAAAACTAGGATGAGACCAAGCCCCCTCTATCTTGACAGTCGTCTCTTTTCCAACAGGAACAAAATTTAATTGCTGCATCCCCATGACTTCAAGATTAATCGTATAATTAAGTTTCCCCCCACGTTCGAGTACTTCTCCCTTAAGATGCCCTTTTACTCCCTCTGATAAATATCCCTTACCGTGTAATGGCGAGAGATGCAGTGCTTCAGAATTCATCGTAATCTGTGTCATATTACTAACACCGCGAACATCTGAAACTTTAACCACCAAATATGCCTCACCTACTTCGTAAGAAATGAGATCAGATTCACTGCTAAAGCCCAATTTTTCAGGAAGTTCAAACCATCCTGCCAACACCCCCTTAAAAGTGTAAATATTGGCTTTATAAATCCCTCTATATCTCTCTTCTATCGTCAATTCCCCTGAAACATTCAAATGATCAGGGAAAAAATAAATAGTATCTTTCTGATGACTTATAACAATCCCTTGCGAGTTATAAGTGATTTTTTGATACGGCACAGCAATAATAGGTCCCACCAAGCTTTGAGGCTTTACAGAACTTGCGGATATATCAGCCGCAGCCGTATCTCTTAGGCTTATTCGCTCGCTAATCAATGATTGCACCAACCCTGTGATAATCATTAATATCACTGTGATAATCACCATTGAGGCCAACTTAATACTTAACTTACTCATCTTCACTCCATCTATTTAACATGATGAAGCTATTATCTCGTGACTAGATGAAGCCTTTATGGGCACTCGATGTCTTCTATATGTAGTTTATGTGAAGATTAGATACATGATGATCTATAAACACTTTATTAATGCCTCTCCAATCAGATTATCACTCTCGGAAAAGCCAGCAGTACACTCACACCAATTGCACTATTTTCAATATCGATGTAACCCTGGTGAAGAGCCATGATTTCCTTGACAAAATTAAGCCCTAACCCCGTACTTTTCTCCCCAGAGTCTGGTCTTGGTAATGAATAAAATCGTTCATATAATCGACTCATAGCGTAATCAGGTATCGGCATTCCCTCATTATGAACACGCATATAAATCATAGCAAGATCAGACGTTACCATAACCGTTAACACGCCATTTCTCGGCATAAAATCAATCGCATTATGTATGATATTTGTCAGTGCTTGACGCATCAAAAAGAGATCTCCTTGAATCATTAAGCCTTTTGAAAGAGAGAGATCTACTTGTATATTTTTTTGCTCAACAAGGGAAGAAAATCCTGTAAAGAGCGTCTCCAAAAGCTCACTAATATCCACCGTCTGAATAGCGGTTAAAGCTTGCGTTTTTTCGACCATACTTAACTTTAAAACACGATCAATTAAATTTTGTAAACGCGCAGTCTCTCGATCTATATTCTCTAAAAACTGCAATCTTTCCTGCTCTGCCATCTCATTTTGTAGTAACTCATTCGTTGCGCAAATCGCAGCTAAAGGGCTTTTCAATTCATGAGTGAGCGTATTAACATAATGCTCAACATACTCTTTTCCATCTAACTCTTTACGTAAATTAGATAATGTATCTGCCAATATATTCATATCTTTTCCGTAAAATTTCGGCTGCTTTTGTCGCTTCCCTTTTCCGAGTTTTTTTGCATAATCAATTAATTTTCTAAAAGAAACGCCGAGCCACCAAGAGAGCAGCGCTCCCACCAAAATACTCGTTCCAAGGAGCAATATTGCAAAATATATCAACTCCGATTTCGCATTTTCAACATAAGCATCTGTCGCTCGATTAGGTTTAGAAACAGTCAGAACCCCAATAATATTTTGATCATAATAGATAGGAGCGGCAACATGCATAAGAGTCGTACTGACCTCAGCCCCCTCAATTAATACAATTTCTTTTGAGCTTCTAGCGCCATATTCACCCCGGAGCGTCAAGTAAACATCCCGCCACTGAGAATAATCTTTCCCTAACGCCCTACTCTCAGAATCAAAGATAACAATCCCCTTCTCATCTGTAATATAGACATTCAAAGAGACCTCATTCTTAGGAATTCCCCATATCTCTGCCTGAGGATTCCGTCGCTGGTAGGTTTGCATTCTCTGCTGTAAATAATTCGGTGTAATGCGCCCCTCTTTGAGATCAAATGAGACAACCTCCGCTAACAAATTAGCAGTATCCACAAGTGTCTCTTCTGTTGTTTGCCGAATACTAGGGTAGACTTGCCGAGAAAACAGATGCGTCATAAAGTAACCACATAAGGCTACAAATAGAAAATAGAAAAGAAAAATTCTTTTAGAGAGAGCCATGATAAATTACCCCTCTGGCTCAAAACGGTAGCCAAATCCTCGATGAGTTTTAATCACGTCAATATCTCCATTCAATTCACGAATTTTAGCGCGTATCGCCTTTATATGGGTATCTATCGTTCTCTCGTAACCATGATCTGCAGAAATACCAACCGCATTTAACAATTGATCTCGACTTAATACTTGTTGGGGATGTTTCATAAAATGAGACAAAATTTGATACTCATGCCGTGTAAGCGGTAAGCGTTCATTATCCAAGGTTATTGTGTAATTCATCTTATCTAATCTGAAGCAACCTCTTACGGGTAGTGATGACTCACACGCATTAGAATTCGATAATGTAGCCTCCGCCATCAAAGCCTGTCTCGTGACACGCTTTAAAATAACCTTGACTCTTGCAACTAACTCTCTTGGACTAAAAGGCTTTGCAATATAATCATCAGCCCCAATTTCAAGCCCGACAATCCGGTCGATCTCATTATCTCGAGCGGTTAAAAAAATGACAGGGATCTCAGAGCGCTTCCGCAACTGTCTACAAACTTCAAACCCATCGATATCAGGCAAACCAATATCCAAGACCCACAAATCATAATGATTTTGCTGCTGAAGCCTTAAAGCTTCGGAGCCTAACATCACCCAAGAACATTCGAATCCTTCTTGTCTAAGAGCATACAAAACTGTATCTGCAATCCCCTTTTCATCCTCTACCACTAAAATTTTAATCATCTATTTATCAGCCTTATTCGACCTATCGCATTTTTACCATTTATCAGAATTAGTCAGATTGATGTATCTTATCTATACTCTCTCAAATGAATGATTTGATATTTTAAATAGTAATGATTTTTTCAAAAAAAACAAAGAGATACAAAAAAAGCCGAGCAAATGCTCAGCTTTCTATAAAAATAACACTCTTTATAATTAAATATCTCCCAAGTCTCTTTGATCACTTATTTAAAGCATATTCAACTCAAGTTTTGCACGAAGCGACATCCGTTGTGGCGTCCAGAATGGTTCCCATACAAGGTCAACCATACACTCTTTAATCTCTGGAATAGAGTACACCGCATTTGAAA
>JASLEF010000156.1 GCA_030151245.1 Ignatzschineria sp.
TGATGCCACTCCTGAATCGAGCAGATTTCTGCTTGGTCTAGATTCTTGACGCTTTCACTAATAGCTAAAGCTCCGGCAATCGTTGTGTAGAGTGGCACTCGTAAGTTTACAGCTGTTCTACGAATCGTATGACTATCTTGAATACTTTGTGAATCGCCCGTTGTGGTATTGATCACCATCGTAATCTCCCCAGCTTTAATCGCATCGACAATATGAGGAGCCCCCTGAAGTACTTTATTAATCTCCTGTACATAAATTCCTTCTTGCTGGAGATACTCCGCGGTCCCTTTCGTTGCACACAAACCATAACCTTGCATCAAAAAGTTTTTAGCCACCTGAATTAACATAGGCTTATCTGCATCACGCACCGATAAGAAGACTTTACCAACTTTAGCAATTCTCTCTCCGGCACCTAATTGGGCTTTTAAAAATGCTTCAGAAAAAGTAGCTCCCACCCCCATTACTTCACCAGTAGAGCGCATTTCAGGACCAAGAATCACATCAACTCCTGGGAATTTAATAAAAGGAAATACCGCCTCTTTCACCGAATAGTAGTGAGGAATGACCTCTTCTGTCACATTTTGTACCTTTAAAGAGATCCCCGCCATCGCTTTCGCCCCAATTTTAGCCAGCGGAACATTTGTTGCTTTACTCACAAAAGGCACGGTTCTAGAAGCTCTTGGATTCACCTCCAACACATAGACCTCACCATCTTGTACTGCAAACTGTACATTCATTAATCCGATAACATTGAGAGCTTTTGCCATCTCTTTAGTCTGTTGACGAATCTCATTTTGAATCACTTCGGATAATGAAAATGCCGGCAATGAACAGCTAGAATCCCCTGAATGAACCCCGGCTTGCTCGATATGTTGCATAATCCCACCGATCACAACAGCTTCCCCATCTGATACACAATCTACATCCACTTCAATCGCATGATCGAGAAAGTGATCTAATAACACCGGGCTATCTTCTGAAACTTTTACCGCTTCGATCATATAAGTTTGCAGTTCAAGATCAGAATGAACAATCTGCATCGCTCTCCCTCCCAGAACATATGAAGGGCGAACAACCAGCGGATATCCGATCTCATTAGCTTGTTTGAGGGCCTCCGACTCATGATAGGCAATACGATTAGGGGGCTGTTTTAACCCTAAGTTTTGCAAGATCTGCTGGAATCTCTCACGATCTTCTGCCGCATCAATACTATCTGCCGAAGTACCCATAATATTAACCCCAGCAGACGTTAGGTCATTTGCAAGCTTCAGCGGAGTTTGTCCACCATAATGCACAATGACCCCCAAAGGTTGTTCAATACGAACAATCTCTAATACATTTTCAAGGGTTAATGGCTCAAAATAGAGTCGATCCGAAGTGTCAAAGTCGGTGGAAACCGTTTCAGGATTACAGTTCACCATGATTGTTTCAAATCCTGCTTCACGGAGTGCTAATGAGGCATGCACACAACAGTAATCAAACTCAATTCCTTGTCCAATACGATTCGGTCCGCCGCCTAAAATCATCACCTTCTGGCGATTACTCGGACGCGCTTCGCACTCTTCTTCGTAAGTGGAATAGAGATACGCCACATCCGTGTCAAACTCGCCGGCACTACTATCCACGCGTTTATAGACCGGATGTAAATTGAGCGCTATGCGTTTTTCTCGAATGGCCTTTTCATTAACATGAAGCAATGCCGCAATCCTTCGATCAGAGAATCCTTTCCGTTTTAAACGGCGTAGCATTGCAAAGTCAAGCTGCTCTAAAATGCTTTCTGATGGTAAGTGCATCACTTCGGAGGATAATGATAACGCAGCTAACATTTGTTCCTCTTGAATCAGATCTTGTAATTGTGCCAAAAACCATGGATCAATTGCTGAAATCTCATGAATCTCCTCTAAACTCATCCCTACCCGAAGAGCGTCAGCAACATAAAGTAGACGATCCGGTCTTGGAGTTTTCATCTCCGCAACGATCTCCGTACGATTATCACTTTTAGAGTTCAAACCGGATAATCCTGTCTCTAAACCCACTAAGGCTTTTTGCAAAGACTCTTGAAAGGTTCTCCCCATTGCCATCACCTCTCCCACTGATTTCATCTGCGTGGTTAAGCGATCATCAGCTAATGGAAACTTCTCAAAGGCAAATCGCGGCACTTTCGTTACCACATAATCAATCGCAGGTTCAAAAGCCGCCGGCGCTCTACCATTGGTAATATCACTTTGCAATTCATCAAGCGTATAACCCACCGCAAGCTTCGCTGAAATTTTCGCAATTGGAAAACCAGTGGCTTTTGATGCTAAGGCTGACGAGCGAGAAACCCGGGGATTCATCTCAATAATAATCAACTCACCATTAGCAGGGTTCACCGAAAATTGAACATTCGCACCCCCAGAATTCACACCTATTTCTCGCAGAACTGCCAAACTTGCATCACGCATAATTTGATATTCGCGATTCGTTAACGTTTGCGCCGGTGCCACCGTGATCGAGTCGCCGGTATGAACCCCCATAGGATCAAAGTTTTCAATAGAACAGATAATCATCGCATTATCATTTTGATCACGAATCACCTCCATCTCATACTCTTTCCAGCCCAAAACAGATTGTTCAATCAAAAGTTCATTCGTCGGAGAAGCATCAAAACCTCGCTCACAAATTAATAAAAATTCTGCGGCATCATAGGCAATTCCACCCCCCGATCCTCCCATCGTAAAAGAAGGTCGAATCAGCGTTGGGAATCCTACCTTTTCCTGCGCCGCTACGGCATCTTTCAGACTATGCACTACATAGGATTGTGGAGAATTTAAGCCAATTTTTTGCATCGCTGCTTTAAAGCGACCACGATCTTCTGCTTTATCGATGGCTTCTTCATTTGCGCCGATCAATTCCACATTATATTTTACTAAGACACCATTTCGGCTTAAGTCTAACGCGCAATTGAGCGCTGTTTGTCCACCCATATTGGGTAAAATCGCATCAGGGCGCTCTTTCTCAATAATTTTTTCCACCGTTTGCCAGAGAATTGGCTCAATATAGGTGGCATCTGCCATCTCTGGATCCGTCATAATTGTTGCCGGATTTGAGTTGACTAAAATGACGCGATAACCTTCCTCACGCAATGCTTTACAAGCTTGTGCGCCAGAGTAATCGAATTCACATGCCTGACCAATCACAATCGGGCCGGCACCAATAATTAAAATAGATTTGATATCTGTACGTTTTGGCATTTTTGGCTCCCGAAATTATTTAGCCCACATGGCATCAATGAGTTGTTCGAATAAAAAGGTGGCATCCCCCTCAAGAGCGCCCTGAAATCCAGAGATAGGTCGATCCTTCAAACGTAAACCTTGAACAGACTGATCCACTAACGAACAATGCGTGATCAAAACCTCTTGTGGCAAGCTTTCTGCAAGCAGGATGTAATCTTGGCGCTGAGTCGTCATCATAACTTTTCCAGTGGCAATATCTTGTACGGGATGATTCACACTATAAAGACCATAAGGTAACTTGATAGCCTTTCCCCCCAGCGATAAACCCAATAATTGGTAGCCTAACCCCACCGCTAAGAGCGGTAACTGGCTATCAATCAATCTTTTAATCTCTGCAATCAGCATCACTTGCTTCGTTGGGTCTCCAGCACCATTTGAAATAAATACCCCATTCGGCTTCAGAGCAATAATATCTGAAGCAGTAGCTGTTGCGGGCACGACCGTCACTCGACATCCAGCCTCAAAAAGATGACGTAAAGCATCTCGTGTGACTCCTAAGTCTAGCACCACGACATGGATAGGTTTCTCCTCCTCCCGTTGAAAACGCTTCCCTAAATGCCATACACCTTCATGCCATTCATAACTCTCTATCGAACGACTATCACAAGCATTTTCGAGAGCCTTCTTTGAAAATGCTGCAATACGCTGAAGCATTGTCGCCATATCAGGATTGTCCCCCGTTATAATTCCTCCTATTTGAGATCCTTCTCTTCGTAAATGCCGGGTTAGACGCCTCGTATCAATATCCGCAATTCCCACAATACCTTGTCGTCGTAGATAGCTATCTAAAGAGTCTTCTGACCGAAAATTACTGGCTAAAAGAGGTAAATCACGAATAATAAGCCCCGCAGCCACTACTCGATCTGATTCATTGTCCTCGTTATTTACACCACTATTGCCAATATGGGGATAGGTAAAAGCGATTAATTGTCCTGCCGAAGCCGGGTCCGTTAATACCTCTTGATATCCCATCATTGCCGTATTAAATAGTACTTCACCAATGGTTTGACCTTCTTTGCCGATCGCAACGCCATTAAAAAGGGTGCCGTCTGCTAAAACTAAGGTTGCGGGGGTTGTCATCTGTAATTTTCCTTTCGCTATTGTGTTTATCTTTTTTGGGCAAAAAAAAACACGGATCGCTCAAAAGTGAGCAATGACGTGCTTTGTGACATAGCCTCTGAATGCCAGAGAAGCATTTCATCATAACGATGGAAGATGATTTCTACAATATTTTTTTATCTCTCCTCGCCTGAAAAAGGGGATTTTAATAGGGGAAACATTGATGATATAGATCAAAAAAACTAGCCTTCCGGGCGGTTGGCAAACTCGGATTTTTCTTTAAATTATTTTCATTTTCTCGAAATGTTTTATAAAAATGTTTAAAGTTTCACGAGATACAAACATACATATTACGCACATTTGGGCGTTTTTTTAATAGTTAAAACTTACGATAGAGGAATCAATTTCTTTCGGTGAAAAAGAAATTGAAAACCTTTTTATGGGTCGATAATACTAAATCAGATCCACAATCGTGACACCAATAACGATTGATACCAATGCCATTAATGTACTGAGTAATACCGTTGCTGCCGCCGTCTCTTCATAAGTGTGATTCCCTACCGCTAATGCCGGCACCGCTGTTGCCGTTGGCAGAACACCAATCAAGAATGCAGATTTTAGTAGATCCCCCTCTAAACCGAGCAGCCAGCCCGTTCCTAAAATCAAACCTCCTTGGACAAAGTTTTTAACAAAAACGTTAAAAGCAATCTCAAAATTGAGCTTGAACTTAATCCCAGAAATTAATAATCCTAAGAAAAATAGCGCCACCCCACCAGATGTTTTTCCTAACTCGTTGACGGCATTTTCTAAAATCGCCGGCAAATGAATGCCTGAAATCGCTAAAATCGAGCCTAAAATAGGTAAGAATACTAAGGGTTGCATCACCGCATTTTTTAAGTTTTTAACAACACTGCCTTTTCCACTTGAAGAGATCATCAATAATGTTAGTGGAATAATAATGACTGTATAAATTAAATTTCCCATCACCATCGCGATTAAGCCTGAAGATCCTACCGTTGCGAGTAATACCGGTGGCCCACAATATGCCATATCTGGAAAGGAGGCACAGAGCGCTTGCATCGCCGATTCCTTGGTCGGATTTTTAAAAAATAGCTTTCCTGAAATAAACGCAATGGCATAAGCAACGATTAATCCCACCGCAAGCGCCAACATATAATCTATATTCAGTAACACTTTCGGAGATGATTGCGCTGCTGCTAAAAAGAGTGCAAATGGTAACGCAATTTTCACAACGAAATCGGCAAATGCTTGCGTATATTCTCTTTTAACAAACCCTGTTTTTCCTGAACCATAACCGACGAGTAAACCTAGAACAATCGGTGCTAAAGCCGCTAATATCGTTTGTAAAATCATACAGTAACCTTCAATAACCGTAATAATATAATTATTTCGGTTTAAAAAATCAGGCGCCATTTGCTCGCAAGCGATTGAAACCAATCTACAAACACTCTCTTTAAAAAAGAGTTTAGCGCTGTGATTTAAAACCGATTAAACTATAAAACTATCAAAAAACCGCTCATTTTCATGAGCGGCAACTTGTTGTTAAATAAACTCTAACCCTAATGTTTTCGCCGTACTTTGGCGGATTTCGCGACAGGCATCCGCATCAACCTTCAGATCAATGCCAAAGGTCGGAATCATCTCTTTCAACTTTGTTTCCCAACCATCTTGTAGCTGATCTTTAAAGGATTTTTGCAATACATTTAATGCTATAAATGCCGCCGTTGAAGCGCCAGGAGAAGCCCCTAATAAAACAACTAGAGAATCATCACTACTTGATACAAGCTCTGTTCCAAACTCCAAAACGCCCTCTTTTTCTGGCTTGTCAGGTTTAATAATTTGCACCCTTTGCCCGGCAACGACCTCTACCCAATTCTCTTTTAAAGCTGTCGGATAAAAAGATTGAAGCGCCGCAAACTGATGATGGGAGGTTTGTAATACTTGCCCGACCAAATACTCCACTAATCCGATATTATCTTTAGCAACATCTAACATCGGTAAAATATTCCCCGGTTTAACAGACTCAAAAAGATCCGCATAAGAACCATGTTTTAAAAACTTCGTGGAAAATCCCGCATAAGGGCCAAATAGCAACGACTTTTTCCCACCAATAATACGCGTATCCAAATGAGGAACCGACATGGGCGGTGAGCCTTTTGCAGCCTTACTATAAACTTTCGCATGATGTTGACTCACAACTGAATCCTCATCGCAGCGTAGCCAAATACCGCTCACCGGAAAACC
>JASLEF010000167.1 GCA_030151245.1 Ignatzschineria sp.
AGCTCCGTGTGACTGTTAGACATTTTTTCATCTAAGAAAAAAGTAGCCGATGTTCTCTCATGCTGCTTCATCAAGCCTAGTAAAAAGAAGATGAAACCAGCGACATATATCCCTTGATAAGTTCCTTGAGAAACCAAATGAGACTGGAGAGGATCTAGCTTGCCGCTAGTACTCATGTCGCAGCTCTTGCCATTAGCGAAATGTATCGTAAATCCATTTATGGATTTTTTACCGTCGACTGTCTCTCCGGTCGTCGCCGTAATTTTAATTATCGATGGATCAAATGTTTTTAACACTTTAAAAAGTAGTTCTTTATAGTCTTGATGCTCTTCATATATATAACTCTCATCTGAAGAGTTATTTACATCTGATATAAGAAAAGCCCAACAATCAGACCTTCTGTCCACACTAAGCAACGACTCTAAAACGCTCCACTTAGCGTGATAATTCTCGCCAGTCAAATTGTCTAGATATATTTGCGATCCCCAACTGTCCCGCCTATCATGAATAGCGTCTATTTTTTTTCTGCAATTTTCTACACTATCTGCTTTCGCAATAAGGCATTCCGCATATTTAAAGCTAAAAACACCAGACTTAATCTCAAGAATCAATGATCTAAATTTTAATTTCTCCTCAGATGGATAAATAAATTCAGCCTCAATGATACCTGGCTGACTTTCATCTGTTAAAGGGTAACTTTGCTTCTCCGCCCACTCCCTCCCCTTAGAGATAATATTTATAATCTCCATCATTATTTTACCAAAAGAACTCTTTCCAGATGCATTTGCTCCGGAAATAATACACAGACGCTTAAATCTAAAATTTGGAGCTCTATCATCTAAGTATTCATGCTCAATCGTGCTATCGGCAATCTTTCTTGGATAGGTTAAATCTAACTCGGTATCTTCAAAACAATACAAGTTTTTAATTCTTATCCTAGTAAATATCATCTTCTATGTTCCTAATTATGGAAGTTATAAGGTAATTATACACATATTATCCACAGTTTCTTAATAAATTTAAACCATATGATTAAACCTATAACTTCAACTAACTGATCTAAATCTCAATATCTAGCCTCATATTAGAGGCTAGACTAGTACACCTAAACCAATCCCTTAATCTCCGCCAGTATCAGCGAAGCCTCATGGAATTTTTTCTTTAATTTCAAGAACGAATCCTCACTAAGGGTTATCCAACCGTCCATATTCTTAATTCTTGCCTGGCCGTTCTTAACCACAACAAGCCAACGACCTTCAGGTAGTTCAAATTTAGCATTCTTCATTATGACCAGTCCTCCAAGTTAAGAGGTTTAGCGAGTCTTTGAGCAACTTTTTCGCCTTCTTCATAAACTGACTTCTCAAATCTAAGTCTTGCGTATGGCTCGGCAATTGCATCATGGACTATTCCACTGCTTCGATTTACGTGTCTGATCTTGCGGCCGATTTCATAAAGTTTCTTCATTTCACGCTTTACTGCATCTATCGAGTCCATCAGTTGCTCTTCAAGTAAATAGAGAGCGCTTGATGCCTCTTCTCTCTTTCTAAGGCCTGCTCGCATGATTCCAACGATAAAAGCTTGCTCTTCTCGTTTCTTTGATTGGCTTTCACTTGGCATTACGAGAGAGTTTAAGAAGCCGACTGCATCTTGATAATCTCTCAGAGGCAATTCCTGATAGCGAGGGATTTTGAACTTCTCGTATAGTCTTGTGTAAACGCCTTGATAGTGAATGCCAGTTTTACGACTTACTTCGTTTACGAGGCTTTTGATCTCGTGTTGTTGCTCGGTGTCGATCGTATTCGGATGGACTGCTGCGACTTCGGGTAAGAAGTGATTGTATAGAACGTCATAGCATTCCATTTGGTAGAGTTCTAGGATTGGCTTGATTTCGGGTTTAACTCTATTTAAATCTATCCCTGCAAGCCAACCGTTCAAATAGCCTAACGGTAAACATAAAAGCTCACGGTTTTTACCATCATCAGCAACTGATCGTATCATACGACTAGTTGAATTTAAGATCTTGTTTCTACGTATTCTTTCGATTTGAGCGTTCCATGCCAAGCCTATATTTTCTACGATAGACTTCATCGCCACGTAAGATTTCCCTTCGTAGTTTAAAACTTGGATTTCTTGATCGTGGAACTGGATTGATTGAATATTCATACTGTTTCTCCTTACTTAATTAAAAGCCCTAAAGAATAGGGTGATCAGGAGGTTCAAAAACAGTACAGAGTTCTGCCGGACGTATTTCCTCAAAGAGGTCTTATATTAGTCGCCCTCCCGATCATAAAGAGGTTTTTTATAGCTTATTCTCAAGGTAAGAGAGATGAGCAAGCATAAAAATACTGCATCTGACGGGTTAGCGGTTGTCCGCTCTGTATTTAGGTTTTGAAGCCTGTACAGCTAGAATACTAAAATTTTAATAATTGTCAATGGAAACAAAACTGCAAAGCACACACATCACAAGAATGCCTATTTTATCAAGACAACAGTAAAAAAGAATGAGGTTATCGTAATAACAACCCCCTTCTATATAACTATAATAACTATAATAACTAGGAATAAACCTCTCACCAGAAGAAGGAGCCCCCTTTAACTAAGCGTTTCATGGTACATAAGAAAACTTTCTCTATTTTGCACAAAAAGGTGCTCATTAGCTTCCTTGGTAAGCAAATTCGAAAAACTATCTTGAAAGCCTTCTATCATTGAATTTTCACCAAGAACTCTCAACCCCCAAATTAAGTAGTAAAGCATGTTTCCTAATTGTACCGACTCCATTCGCTCACAAGCATCTTCATGGCATAGACTGGACAACTCCCGAACTTCGTACTCTTCTGAGTATTTTGCTTGAGATTCCCCTAAAAGATATATTGAATAAATATCTGTAACTCCATTAGTTGAAACTAATAAATCATTTATATTTCTAAAATGCTCTGAATTGCCATTTCTCAAAAGCGCTAGGTTGTAAATAAATTTTCGAAGATCTTCTATTTTAATTTCTTTTAGAGACTTACCTCTACCCGCCAAGCTGCTCAAGTAGTAATTATCCTCAATCTTCTCAATTATATCATTAGTTTTATTCAGAGAGCCTATGCAGAATTCATCCTTTAAAAGACCTCTGATATCTTTATTATCCACTGATTCATCATTCATCAATAAACCATATTTAATAGCAACTTCTTTTAGTTGATTTCTAAATAGCCCACCAACATTTCCACAAAAACTATATTCTTCTTTTAATTTTAATAACTTATCATAAAAAGAGCTTAACGATTCACGTAGCGGAACTGCATAATCATCCCAAAAAACATCAACAGGAAATAAGCAAGAATCAGTATGATGCAAACTTCCATCTTGACTATGCGAATATCTGAAGCTTTCACCATTAGGATCTAATGAATTTATTAAGTCGCAATATGGCTTTAATTCCTTTAATGAAGTGATTATTCTTTGATCTGAAATGCTTTCTGAAAGAGATAGTAATTGCTCATATAAGCTTAAGACATCATGGGTATTAGCTTTTTCAAACCTTAAAGTTATACCGAGCATTTCCTTAATTTCTTTAAATTCGCACAAAAAAACCTTTAACCACAG
>JASLEF010000198.1 GCA_030151245.1 Ignatzschineria sp.
TGGTGGTCGTCAAGTGACATTTGTGGTGACAGAAGATCGTGTGAATTTTTATGAGTTTGCAAGTTATTTTAAAGAAAAACTCGCCTGTCAGAATGCTTTATATCTAGATGGAACCTTGGCTCGAATCTATGCTAACGGTCAAATTTATGGTGCCTCGTTTTGGCAAGCTAAGCCGCTTGTCGGAATATGGTCAGTGATTCAGGAGGAATCACCATAAGTTGATGTATCCAGTTTAATCAGAAAAAGCGCTCCTATGGAGCGCTTTTTTAAGTCTTAATCCTGACTTTCTATAATTTATTCATTTTAGGATTCATTAGGAGATTGAGAAAGTGGGATTTGAATCGTTATAGAGAGTCCATGATCATTTTCGGCTTTTACGGTGCCTCGATGGGATTGAACCATCTGGTTCACAATCGCAAGACCTAGTCCTGAGCCACCGTAATCTTGGAATCCTTCAGGACGATCTCCACGATAGAAGGGCTCAAAGATTTGCGGCAAGTCTTTTTCTAAAATGCCGGGACCATCATCATGAACATTAATCATCAGCTGTTGGTCTATGACTTTGACGGAGAATACTATTTTTGAGGATGCGTAATGAATCGCATTTCGAATGATATTTTCAAGTCCACTATGAAAAAGTTCTGCATTAACTTCAATCTTGGTATCTGGGATAGAATCAAACAGTAACTCTTTGTTGTTTTCAACTGCCTCAAATGCGGCATCTTCTAAGAGGGGAGTGAGCAGCTCGCTAAGATCTAAAGTCTCCACTAAATCATGATTTAAAATCGTCTGTTTTGAAAGGGCAAGCATCGCTTGAATACGATCTTCCACAAGAAGAAGATTGTCATTAATGCGTTTGACCTCATTGGTGACAGCATCAATATTTTTGATTCGAATGAGACTATTTGCAAGATGAATACGAGTCAAAGGGGTTCGTAGTTCATGTGAGAGATTCGCAAATAAGCGGTTTTTTTCATGGCGAGCGGCATTGAGTGTTTCAATCATATGATTGAGGCTTTTTGCTAGATAACGATATTCAATAGGGCCACGTGACTCTAAGTACTTATCAACACTCCAATCTCCCTTGCTTATCCGCTCTGTCGCTTTTCGCAAGTTTTTCATAGGAAGAGAAAGCGACCAGCTTAAAATGCCGGCAAACGGTAAGCTGATGAGTAGCATTAAGATGAAGATCAACACAGGAGCATCATAAAGACGATTGAGATAATAAGATTGGTGTAATGCTTTAACGCTAAGGTAATAGGCGTTGGGATCATTATTAAACCGTATGGGGCCAATGATCTCCCGTCCATTGATCTCTTGCTGGTAAGTCTTGCCTGTGGGAAGAGTATTGACAATGAAATTGATAATTTCTTCATCTGATAATCGATGAATGGCGTTGTATCGTTCTGAGATCTCGTCAGGAATAGCGAGAAGTTGGGCGTCATCTTTATAGTCTAAGTAGCGATCTGAAGGAATACTAAAGAGCATATGACTGACTTTTGTTGCGTAGAAGATCTGTTCTTTTTCTGGCGTTAGAAGAACTCTTCGTTGGTCAAATCTTGGGATGAAGAGCGTTAAGGAGATTATTAACGCCATACTCAGCCAAATAGTGACAAATACCCGAACACTTAATCGGTTAAATAATGGTAATCGCTTCTTCATAGGATTCTTCATCGCAGGCGATGCCTGCTTTGTCATTCGGTGATTCGTGGTATGTGGGATTTTTACAATAATCCCACATCATAGCACGAAATACTCGCGTTATTCTAAGAAGAGATATCCAAGTCCATGCACTGTTTTAAACCAGGGTAAATCATCTTCTCTCGGAGGTAATTTCTTTCGAATATTACTTAAGTGCATATCAATCACTCGGTCAAATGTTTGGTGACGTTTGCCTAAAACATTTTTACTCAATTCATCTCGGCTAATTGTTTCACCACTGCGTGATGCCATATAGTAGAGGATGGAAAACTCGGTACTCGTCAGATTGATGGCTTCACCTTTAAAGCTTGCCTGAAACTGTGCTTGATTGAGCGATAATCCATGCATATCGATAAGCGTTGATTTTTCAGGTTCTTCGCCATTTGTATCGGGAACTTGATTTTGGAGGCGTAGCCTAGTACGGATGCGCGCTACGAGTTCTCGATCATCGAAGGGTTTTGAGATGTAATCATCAGCTCCAAGCTCAAGCCCCAACACTCGATCAATGCTATCTCCTTTCGCTGATAGCATAATGACGGGAAGATTAGGATGTGCTTTTCGAATCTCTTTCAGCGTATCCCAGCCATTCATCTTGGGCATCATTACATCTAAGATAATAAGGTCGGGGGTTGTATGTTCTAGAAATTCTAAACACTCGATACCATTATTTCCGACGCTGATATCAAATCCCTCATATTTTAGAATTTCTGGGATGAGTGTTTGTAATTCTGCATCATCATCAATAAATAGGATTTTAGCCGATGTCATATTAAGAAACCTCTTTGTTTTTGAGTCATTAAATTTTTTTAATAAAATCTTCAATAGATTTGTTTTTTTGAGTATTAACTTCAGATCTATTGTTAATAGCTATTATATTAATTTCATGTATTGCTTTATGATTTTAATCATTAATTTATAAACTTGCTTAAGATTTTTAAAATTATATCTCTATTGTTGTAAACGTAAAGAAATGTACTGTAAAATAATTGTAAAGAAGCTTGATTTGTATCGCTTTCTCTTAGGGCTATTTGCGGCTTTTTAAGATAAAAATGGGTTAATTTTTCCAGAAACTTGGGGTAATTAAGACAAATAGGGTGAATATTTCTAATCGACCAAGAATCATGGTAAACATTAAGGTAGAAAGAGCCCCTGAAGGAAGCTCTCCATAGTTACTAGCAACGGCACCTAAGCCCGGACCTGTGATATTTAGACAAGCTGCAACTGCAGAAAATGCATCTAATGGCGATAAGCCAAAGGCTGTCATCACAAGGGTTAGAATAGCGGTAGAGAAAGCATAGATCCCTAAAAATGCCCAGACGCTGCCGAGAATATCATTGTGAACAACTCGTTTGTTGAGTCTGATAGGGAACTTACCATGGGGATGAATGAGTAGTTTGATCTCTCGCATCGCCTGTTTTGTCAGCAGAATAATACGGATAACTTTCATACCGCCCGCTGTAGAACCTGAGCATCCGCCAATAAAGGTGATGAAGACAATGAGTATGGGAATATAACTTGGCCATTCACTAAAATTAGAGATCGTTAGTCCTGTGGTGGTGATCATGGAGATAACGGCAAAGCTTGCTTCTAAAATAATATCGCCAATAGAGTCAAAGACATTGAAATGGTATAAACCTAAAGAGACCAAAATGATAGCGGAGAGACAAATAGCAAAGAAAGCGCGAAGTTCGGTACTCTCAAAATAGAGTTTGAGGTTTTTATGGCGAAAAGCCAAAAAGTGTGTCGTAAAGTTGATCGAGCTAATAAACATAAAGACAATAGCTGTAATATCAATAAACCGACTATTAAAGTGTCCTAAGCTATCATCGTAATTGGAAAAACCAGCCGTGGCTACCGTTGTGAATCCGTGGGTAATGGCATCAAAGAGATCCATTCCTCCAAAATAGTAGACAATAATACATACCGATAATAGTAAGAGGTAAACAGACCATAAGTTACGGGCTGTTTGGGCAATTCTCGGCGTTAATTTGTCCTCTTTGATAGGCCCTGAAACCTCTACCTTAAAGAGTGCCATTCCCCCCATTCCGAGAAGTGGCATGATGGCTACTGCCAAGATTACGATCCCCATACCCCCAAAAAAGTGTAATTGAGTACGATACCAAAGAATGGATTTGGGGAGTTCTTGTAAGTTGGTTAATACCGTAGCGCCGGTGGTGGTGAACCCTGATGTTGCTTCAAAAAAAGCATGAACAATGGGTAAATCAACCGCCGGGGAGATAATTAATGGGAGGGAGCTAATACAGCTTAAGCTTGTCCAGAAGAGAGACACAATAAGAAAGCCATCCCGAGTTTTCAAATTACCATGCGTTTTATGACAAGGTAGCCACAGGGATAAACCTAAAATAAAAGTGATCAGGAATGTGATAAAGAAGTACTTAGCTTGCCCATCATTATAGATAAAAGAGATAATAATAGGTATTAAGTAGGTAAAGCTGAAACTTGTGACAAAAATCCCGATGACCTTGAGTACAAGCGTAAGTTGATTGCGCATGGCGCTTAATCTCTCAATGCAAACAAAGAGATAATTATAACCATTTTTTGAAGGAAGCCATAGATATATTATGAGACTTGATAAAAATAAAGTAAAAACAGTTGGTTGTATTGTGTCTCTAGGTTGCACACCATAAATATAACTATTGTAGGGATCTTGCTTTTTGCTGATAAAAAGTACAAAATAAGCGGGACTGACTAAATAATTGGTTAGTTAGTATAATATCTCTAACTATTTTAATTTAAGGAATAATATAATGAAAAACTTAGTAAAAGTTTCAGCATTAGTAGTACTTGGTTCAATCGCAGTAGGTTGTTCAACACAAAATATCGAAGCTAAAGCAGACGAAGCGTTAAGAACAGCTAACGAAGCAAAAAGTATCGCACTTGCAACTCAAGCACAATTTGACAAATACTTCACAAAAACACGTTATAAATAATGTGAGATAGGTGAAGATGGTAGATCTCTTCATCAGGTAAATTAGAATATAAAAAGAGCACCTAGTGGTGCTCTTTTTTATCTCTATCTCTATCTCTATCTCTATCTCTATCTTTTCTTTTAAAGATTTCGAAGGTTTTAATGGATTTATCCTTTAATAAGGATATGCCACTTTAAATATTTGAGATTAATGCTAATAAATCACTCATAATTACTCATCTATAATCATTTTATGTTAAATGAGGATTATGTTGTGTAAATAGAAGGTGATACCTAAACCTCTATCTTTTAGTAGGCTCTACCATTTTAAAAGCGGGCTCTTGTTAGTTTATCTATTAATAAGTCGTAATGCTCGAATATCAAGCAACTATTCTATTTTTTGCTCTCTGGCAAGTAGCTGTCTTAATGAGGCATTCGGGAGGACATTCTTGTGAAGGATTTTATAAACCTGCTGGGCAATGGGGAGATCGATTCCCATTGTTTCACC
>JASLEF010000012.1 GCA_030151245.1 Ignatzschineria sp.
TGGACAACTTTGGCATGAGAAGAGATCGACCTCTCTTTTTTTTTAAACAATACGACATCATGACTCAATGAACATCAACAGGATGAGGTTGTGGTTACGCAGGTTTTATCGAGGGAGGATAGAGCTCCCCTTCATAGTTCACTAAAACCCCGAGAATTGGTAGGCGAACATAAGCTTTGAATTGATAGTTATTATTTGAGGAGACCGATTCTCTAGCCAGAAATTCGGGTGCTAAAAAGTGAGGGATTTTAATTCCTAAAAGTGTGGCGTATTGAAACTCCCAATGCAATGCCTGTTGCGAATGATTTTTGGGATAGGGACGAACCTGAGGGCGAAAATAGAAGCGTAATAGTCCCACTTTTTCATATAAAGATTGTTTTGCGGCATCGAATCCCATTGTTGATGTGAAGCAGGAGTTACCAAACTGTCGTTGCCAGATCTCTTGATGATTGTGGTAATGAACCTTTATACTTACCGGTACTTGATGGTTAATTGCCGGCAAGCCATTGAGTTTTCTGAGTAGTTTGAGAATCATGTTGTGATCCCCTGTGACTTGAGCGGTGCCTTGCCATTGTTGTTCGGAATTTTCGTGAAAATATCGAATCTCTTTCGGAAGAGTTGCATATTTTTCATGACCTAGAAATTTCCTGAAGAGTTCCGGTTTTCGCATTTTTATCTCTCTTTTTTAATCTTTTATTGATCTATTTTTGTGTGTGAAAGGGGGGATTAAAATCTGTAAAAGTTTTGATATTAAGAGTAGTGAGTTCTGCAAGATACTCTTGTAAGGTAATAAGGTTTGTACTGGGGAACGCCCCTCGTTCTTGTAACTGATTATTAGCAAGCTTTCTAGTGAGAATGATCGCTGCATAGCAGGGAATATTAGGGCCTTCATTATCATAGCCAATGATTTCCCAGTTGATCTCTAAATTGTTGGTTGAGCTATCGCCACGAGCGGATTTGCCTAGCATTCTAATTTGCATTCCGCTTAAACCATCACCAAATCTTTCAAATTGTTGAGCAATTTTATAAAAAAAAGGGGCATATTTCACCGGATTGGATAGAAGCTTAAAGCGCCGTAGAAACGCAATAAAAGAGGCGCTAAACTGAATGAGAGAAATACCAACCCCTGCTTTGAAGGAGATATTTTTAAGGGAAGGGTAATTTTCGGGAAAGATCTCTAAATCAGGAACATTACAACTACTGACCCATCTTTTTTTGGGAAGATGATAAAAATGACGATGCTCTATATTGTGTAAGCCATAAGTGGATTGCCAATGCCTATTTTTCCAAGTATTAAACGTCTCTCCAGCATAGCTTAAAACGGCAGAGAGCGTTGAAATGCCGGGGACTCTTTCAGAAGCTGTCAATGATATCTCTATGGTCTCTAAACTTGAAAAGTATGGAAGGTAATGATTGACAGCTGCACTACTTAAGCTCGGGACAGTGCTTGCGCCGGAACAGATAAAGAGGTTATTGCTAAGAGCTTGGTGGTCTAAACTTGAAATGCCGGTGACAAATTCACGGGAATCGGCTAAGTCGATATAGTGGGTTTTTGCAGCGATAGCAGATTCAGCAATATGATAAGATTGTCCCTGAAAAGGACCGATTGTAGAAATTATAAGATCGATTTGATGTGCTTTTAAAATTTGTGTGAGAGGGTCCTTGTTGACATCAATTGTTAAATAATCACATTGTAGTTCTTGAGCTAATAATTGTGCCTTTTGAGAATTTCTCCCGGCAATGACAACTTGGATATTCTGATTTTTAAGCAGTTCTTTTTGAGAAAGTGCTGTGGATATTAACTTACCAAAATTACCATAACCACCGAGAATAAGTACTTTAAGGCGACATTTATTTTGTTTCATGATTCATCGTTCCTATCACTTGAAATAAAGATTCATTGCCGGCAGATCCATAGGATATATATTGTTATCTTGAAGGAATTCGTATCACTTTTTGGGGTGATCTTGCAGCGGAAATAGGGCATAAGCCTTAGCCTTATTCAGTGAAAAAAACACTTTCATGAATATAGGCGAAGCAATACGAAGCAAAGCTATGGAAAGTAATCAGGTCTAAATAACGGTTAGAATGACTCCTCTTCATATTAAGTAGCCTCTTAAATCAATAATTTTCTTCTAATAAAATCTAATAAAGTCTAATAATACCTTAAAATATTAAAAATAGTAGGTTGTGACAATAAACAATGAGTTATTTTGCGTAATCAAATTAAGTTCCCATTCCCTTCAATAGAGAAGGGACTTCATTTTTGTAAGCTCAAAACAGTATTGTTTTTTGATGAAAATCTTAAATTCTTCGTAGTAAAAAAGAAAATGTAGTTCCTTCCCCAACTTTGCTCGTAATTGAGAGCTGACTTTCGTGGTTATTAAGGGCATGTTTGACGATTGCCAATCCTAAGCCACTACCACCAGATTGGGCTCGATTGCGAGAGGAGTCGACACGGTAAAAGCGCTCGGTTAATTTGTTGAGATGGATCTCGGGAATCCCTTTACCTTTATCAGTCACGGAAAAAAGGATCTCGCTACCGACGGTCTTCAAGGTGAGGTGAATAGGTGTGTCTTCGGGATTATGTTCAATGGCATTGTAGAAGAGATTATTAAGAACTTGTTTTAACTGATCGCCATTACCGTGAATTTGAATATTGGGTTCAATTTCTGCGGTAATCAATGCTTCTTTGCCAGGATGATGACTGTGATAATCATCTATTAGCGTATTGGCTATTTCTGATAAATTAATAAAAGTAAATTTTTCCGCTTTTGGTGCCGTTTCTAAACGTGTGAGCGCCATGAGCTGAATGACGAGAGAGTGTAATCGATCAATTTGTTCATCCATGCGCGAGAGGGCTTTGCCGGTAAAGCTTGCTTTTTCTACCTCTGAAAGATTGCCTTCTAGCATCTCCACATACCCTTTTAAGACCGTGAGTGGCACTCGTAATTCATGATTAACATTAGCAAAGAACATTTGGCGAGTTCTTTCGGCAACCTCGCGATCAGTGACATCTCGGGCGATCACAAGGAGATTGTTTTCAATATAGGGATAATAGAAACGACACTCTAATTCACGATGATCTTGTTTGAGTAAGAAGGGGGAAGAAAAATCACCTTTCTTGAAATATTCTAAAATTTCAGGAGTACGAATGAGATTAAAGATTGATTGTTTCTCATCTTGAGGCCAACGAAGTTTAAGCATTCGTTCGGCCTGGGCATTACACCAATTTAAGCGCCCATCTTTATCGCATAGGATGGTAGCATCAGGCATGGCTTCCGCGCCTTTTCGGAAATAGCGGATAAAATCGAGTAGACGGTTACGTTCTCGGCGATTTTCAAGACGCATTCGATGGAGTCCGTGAAAAATAGGGAGCCAGGTCGCTTTGCCTTCTGGTGGAAAAAGATTGTGTTCAACCCAGATCCAGTGAGAAAGACGGTATATTTGACGATAATGCCAAACCAGTAATAACAAAGTGGCGAGAAATAACCAGAGAAAGAGATGACCTAGAAAGAAGGAGAGAAGAAGTGCTGGCACAAATGCTAAAACGAGTTCTACAAGAAAATGCTTTATCGACAAATGACCCAACATAATTGAATACTCCTAATGTTTTGTAAAACCAGTAATTGGCTTATCTATCTGCTTATGATAAACGTTTTGCTGCGCTTCGTCATGGTGGAAAGCGAGCATTTTTGGTAGGGTTTAATAATGATGAATTGGTAGAGAGTGATCGAGGAAATGACACACGCTTTATTGTGGCGAAAACCGATAACCTTCGCCACGCACAGTCTGTAGTAGGCGTTGATGACCTGTAGGTTCTAAGATTTTACGTAAGCGTCCAATGGTGACATCGACGGTTCTTTCATCAACATAACTATCGATACCCCAGACGTGGTCGAGTAGCTTTCCGCGGCTATAAACACGATCAAGATGTGTCATAAAAAAGGAGAGTAGGCGAAATTCTATCGCGCTAACATTAATAAGCTCACCATTAATCGTAATTCTTTGCGCATCTAAGTCGAGCTCAATGCCAGAGATTTCGATGATCTCTTTATCTTCTTCTACATACTCTTCAATCCGACGAAGGAGAGAGTTAATACGAGAGAGTAACTCTTTCATTGCAAAGGGTTTAGGGAGATAATCATCAGCCCCAGAATCAAGACCCTCTAAGCGATCTTCTAGTTCAGCTCTTGCGCTTAGCATAATGACCGGAATATGGCGGTTTTTACGACTTGATTTAAGCTCTTTTAAAAGATCCATACCAGACTTTTTAGGAAGCATCCAATCAAGCAAAATAAGATCAATTTTGGTTTGAGAGGCGAGAATCTCTTTGGCTTCAAGTCCATCGAAAGCTTGAACGACGTCAAATCCTTCGCTTGATAAAAAATGTTCGATCATTTCAGAAATAGGGGTTTCGTCTTCAACGATGAGGATTTTTTTCATAGTGTCATTATCTGTTTAAAAGTTCGAAATACATTTATAGGTAGAGCTTTAGTGTAATTTGTGATTGTGACAACTGTGTAACAAACAGGGAATTGACCGCATTTTTTGTTATTAAATTGTCATATTGCGGTGATTAGGAGCTGTTACCTCCTTGTCATCATCGAGGTATCGCTATTTGTAGCATATAGCGTATTTCTTTGTATGATTAATCTATCAAACCTTATGGAGATAAGAAGGAAGATCATTCCTTTTAAAGATGAATGAGCTATTTTTATCAAAAATTTGTCATGATGGCATTTACTCCTATTGTTACATTGTTATATAACGAGCTCCTTTTTTAGGAGTATTGTTTTTTGAGAATTACCAAAACCAATATACTTTCAGGGGGTTATTGTGGTCAATTTTTGAATGTATAACAAACTCTAAAACAATATTATTGGGGATGTTTGATAAAGCTTGTGAGACTAATGCCATTAAGTTGTCATCTCGATCATTTAGTAACCGTTAGTGAAGGAGAATCGATTTTGACGCTTGTGAGTTCCTAGAGATATTTTGAAATAACTCTGGCGATAAAAAAGGACTCATATTGAATGAATCCTTTTTATTGACGGTCACTATTTATGATAAATAATGGTCGTTAAAGAGCGTCTTTCTCTGCGGCGCGAATAATATCGGCAAGGGTAATTGTGTGTTTCTCTGAAAGCGCATGATCATTACTTTCGACCATGACTCGCACGACAGGCTCTGTTCCGGAAGGACGGATTAGAATACGACCTTCACCCTGAAGCTCAGCTTCAATCTTCTCCATTGCAGCTTGCAAGGCTGGAGTATCCCAAAGGGTCTCTTTAGTGATGCGAACGTTGTGCATCACTTGAACGGTTTTAGGGATTTCATTTAAGATTTCGCCAAAAGTTTTACCGAGCTTATGGAGTGTTAATAGGCATTGTAGTGCGGCGATAATCCCATCGCCGGTTGAATGAGCATCAAGACAGAGAATATGCCCTGAGTTTTCACCACCAATCGTTAAACTTCTTTCATTCAGAAGCTCTAAGACATACCGGTCACCTACTTTAGAGCGGAGTAATTCAATGCCACGTTTTTTAAGGGCTAACTCAAAACCTAAATTACTCATAATGGTGCCGACTACAGCTTTCTCATCACGAGCAGTAGCCAGAAGATAGAGGATATCATCTCCATCAAATGGACGACCATTTTCATCAATAATGAGTAAACGATCCCCATCTCCGTCAAATGCAATACCGCAGTGAGCTTTTTCAGCTTTAACACGTTCAATAATAGTCGCAGGAGAGGTGGATCCCACATGATCATTAATATTGACGCCATTCGGGGCGCTACCCACTTCAATCACTGTGGCACCCAATTTTTTAAAGAGTTTGGGCGCGACATTATAGGTTGCCCCATGGGCGCAGTCGATTACAATTTTCTGCCCAGCTAAAGAAAGACCTTCGGCACTTTTGTAGCAAAAATCAATATACTCATCAGAGGCTGATTCTAGCTGTGAAATTACTCCTAGTTGGCCGCTTTCTGAGAGGACTAAAGGTTCATCGATTGCTTTTTCAATAGAGAGCTCTACGGCATCATCTAACTTTTCACCTAAGTGATTGAAGAATTTAATGCCATTATCATAAAAAGGATTGTGAGATGCGGAGACGACAATGCCGGCAACCATTTGATGCTTCATGGTTAAATGTGCAATCGCAGGAGTGGGAAGTACACCTGCAAGAACAACATTCACCCCAGCATAGGTTAAACCCGCGGCTAATGCTGATTCAAACATATCCCCTGATTGGCGAGTATCTTTGCCAATGAGTACGGTCGCATGAGACGTTGCAGCAAGTGTTTTACCGGCGGCATATCCTAATTTTAAGGCAAATTCAGGAGTTAAAGGAAATTCCCCGACCTTGCCACGAATTCCATCTGTTCCGAAATACTTTCTCATAATCTATCCTTTTTAAAACTAAAACTTAAAGCCTT
>JASLEF010000173.1 GCA_030151245.1 Ignatzschineria sp.
AGATACAGAATTTGCCAATCATTGAGACAATTATGTGTGATGTATTGGTTTTTAAGCAGAAGTTAAATCGAGACGACTCGATTTTATGACCTATTTCAGTCTTCAAAGAGTTAGGAGAAGAGGATGATTACAATATTGAAAGACGGGACGGTTACGTCAACCCCGGGATTTCAAGCTGCGGGATTGACTGCAGGAATTAAAGAGAGCGGAAAGAAAGATATTTCGTTCATATTTAGTGAAGCACCAGCGATTGCTGCCGTCGCTTTAACACAGAACAAATTCCGAGCAGCACCAGTGGATCTCTGTGCCAAGTTTATTGAACAAGATGAGCACCGAGGAATCATCATTAATAGTGGTAATGCCAATGCTTGTACCGGTGAGCAAGGGGCCGCGAATGCGCTGGAGATGTGTGAAATTATAGCTAAAGAGATGAAGGTTCCAACGGAATCGATCTTTGTGGCGTCGACAGGGGTTATTGGAAAGCAATTACCCATGGAGATTGTCCGTAAAGGCTTGGCAGAAGTTCCCGCAAACTTGAGCCGTGAAGGGGGATTTGATGCGGCTCAAGCGATTATGACAACCGACTTAGCACCTAAGCAAATTTCTGTCTATTTTGAAATTGATGGGGAAATTGTCACGATTTCTGGAATGGCGAAAGGTTCTGGAATGATTCATCCTAATATGGCAACGATGATTGCGGTATTAACTACAGATGCGAATATTACGAAAGAGATGTTGCAAAAGTCATTCTCTGCAAGTGTTAACACCTCATACAATATGATCTCTGTTGATGGTGACACGAGTACAAATGACTCTGCCTTTATTTTTGCAAATGGGCAGGCAAAGCATCCGATAATTGAGAGTAATAGCGATGACTATATCTTATTTAAGCGAGCTTTAGATATTGTAAACCAAGCATTAGCAAAGATGATTGCGCGTGATGGAGAAGGGGCAACGAAATTATTAGAAGTTCGTGTTGAGCACGCAAGATCCCTCTCAGATGCACAAAGTGTTGCAAAGTCAGTAATCACTTCAAGTTTAGTGAAAACTGCAATCTTCGGTGAGGATGCAAACTGGGGCCGAATTATTTGTGCCGTGGGAAATGCGGGTGCTGAATATGATCCTGCCAAAGTACAAGTCTTCATTGAAAATGGCGATGTAAGCGTTCAAATTGTCGCTGATGGTTCTGGTGCGGAATTTGATGCAGAAGTTTTAGATAAGCTTCTTAAAGAAGATACTGTCACCATTTTTGTAGACTTAATGAATGGGGGAAGCACCGCAACGGCATGGGGTTGTGATCTTTCGTATGACTATGTCAAAATTAATGCAGATTATCGGACCTGATAAAAGGATAAATCATGATAACAAATCACGATAAAGCCCATATATTGGTCGAAGCGTTACCGTTTATTCGTAAATATGCCAATAAAACGGTGGTGATCAAATATGGTGGCGCAGCGATGGTGGATGAGAAGGTTCGTGATGAATTTATGAAGGATGTTGCGCTCATGAAATATGTGGGCATTCATCCCATCATTATTCATGGAGGGGGTCCTGAGATCAATACCATGCTTAAACGGGTGAACAAAGAGACCAAGTTTATAGAAGGAAATCGCGTTAGCGATGCTGAAACTGTAGAGATTGCTGAAATGGTTCTCTCTGCGAAGATTAATAAAAGTATTGTCGCGGATCTGAATAAGCTAGGGGCGAAAGCCGTGGGTTTAAGTGGTAAAGACGGGGGAATGATCACGGCTCGTAAGAAATTCATCGAGAAAGATGGACAAACGTTTGATATTGGATTTGTCGGTGAAATCGCAGAAGTTAATCGTGAGCTCATCGATATTTTAGTGGGGCAAGATTATATTCCCGTTATCTCCTCCATCGGTATGGGGAGTGAGGGAGAGACTTTCAATATTAATGCGGATTATGTTGCCGGGGAAGTCGCTGCTGCGGTAGAAGCACATCGATTAATCTTTTTAACGGATGTGAATGGCGTTTATAAAGATTTTGAAGATAAGAGCTCCTTAATAGCCGATATGACGGTGGATGCCGCACGGGATTATATTAAAAGTGGTGTTATTAGCGGCGGAATGATTCCTAAAGTGAATACCTGCTTAGAGGCGATTGAGCGCGGCGTTCATCATGTCATCATTTTAAATGGTCAAATTAAGCACTCCATTCTTCTAGAGCTATTTACAGAAGAGGGATGTGGCACGATGATTTATTGTGATGCGTAAAAGAGAGTGGTTATGCGCTATTTTTAGAAAAAAGATGAAATAATCGCTGATCAACGAGTTTTAAAGAGAGTTTAAAGTATTAGCCCTACCTGTTTGGGGCTAATATATACATTATATTGTTGTTAAATATTGGGTTGTTAAAACGTAGACATATCTAAAGAGGATAAAAGCATGTTACTGAATGTATATAATCGGTTTCCGGTCAATTTTGTCAAAGGAGAAGGCTTAACTTTAATCGATGATAAGGGTGATCGATATCTTGATTTTGTTTCAGGGATTGCCGTGAATGCTTTAGGTCACGCTCATCCTAAAATGGTTGAAACCATTCAAAAACAAGCGGAAACATTACTACATGTATCAAACCTTTATTACAATGAAGCTCAAAATAGGGCTGCTGAAAAACTGCTTGAAGTCACTAACTATGAGCGTGTATTCTTCTGTAATAGTGGTGCAGAGGCCAATGAATTAGCGCTTAAGATGGGACGTAAGTTTGGGAAGCAGATCTCCCCGACTAAAAATGTCATTCTCTATATGAAAAATTCATTTCATGGTCGTACCACAGGAACTTTAGCGGTGACAGGACAAGAGAAGTATCAAGCAGATTATCGTCCATTGATTCCTAATACCGTGGAGGTTGAGTTTAATAATGTCGCAGAACTTCAAGAGAAGTTTAATGATGATATCTGTGCGATTATTTTAGAGCCGGTTCAAGGAGAGGGAGGATTAGCCTCTGCAACTCCTGAGTTTATTAATGAAATTAAAGTATTATCTGAAAAACATAATGCACTAGTGATCTTTGATGAGATTCAATGCGGTCTATCACGCACAGGATCGGTGCTTTATTCTGATCAGTTACCTTTAAAAGCGGATATTGTGACGTTGGCAAAAGCTTTAGGGGGTGGTGTGCCTATTGGTGCTTGTATTACAAAAGGTCGTGCTAACGAGATCTTAGTGCCTGGAGATCACGGTTCAACTTATGGAGGGAATCCTTTTGTGTGTAGCGTTGCATTGACGGTGCTCAATGAAATTACCACGCCTGAGTTTTTAGCGAATGTTCAAAAAATGAGTGATTATGCTCGAACAAAGCTGACGGCCTTACAAGAAAAACACCCAGAAATGGAAGAGCTTCGCGGGCAAGGTTTGCTACTAGGATTTAAGCTAAAAGATGAAATTGCCGCGGGAGATTTTGTGAAAAAAGCGTTAGAACATAAGCTGCTTTTAGTGGCTGCCGGTGGTAATGTTGTACGTTATTTCCCTGCATTAATTGTGACGGAGAAAGAGATTGATGCAACAATTCCGATTTTAGATCAGGTTTTTACTGAGCTGAAAAAGTAATTTCACCATTTTTCATCATTATTGATGAAAGTTGAGCGTAAAACAGATAAAAGCTCGGATCAAAGCGCCCTCATTTTTAATGAGAGCGCTTTTTTAATGGGGTAATTAGCTGTAAACGGTAATGCCTAGATTATTAAGCTCTTTAAGAGTGTTTTTAGGAAGATTCTTATCCGTAAATATTGCATCAAAAGCACTTATGGGGAGGGCTATAAATGTGGCGACTTTCCCATATTTACTGGAGTCACTTAAGAGGTAGAGCTTATTGCTGACTTGTGAAATAGCTTCTTTTACAGGGACTTTATTCTCATCTGGTGTAGAGATACCACGAAGATTCCACGAAGAGGCTGAAACAAAGGCGATATCAATAATGAAGTTTTTGAGGGTTTTTGCCGCAATTTGACCAATGGCAGAGTTATTATCTTTACAAATTCTACCGCCAGTATGGATAAGTTCTGCCTTGCTATGTTTAACGATAAAGCTAGCGATGACAAGATCATTAGTGATAATGGTTAAGTCATCTCGGTGCGTAATTTTTTTAGCAAGCTCTAAAACGGTGGTCCCGGCATCAAGGTAGATACATGCATTTTGAGGGATTTCTTCACAGGCAAGTCGGGCAATCCCCTCTTTTTCAGAGGTGTTTAAGCCGCCTTTTATTGTATGAGATGGCTCAAAAAACAGTCTTTCTGAGGCCCGAACTCCTCCAGAAACAGTTGCGACTTTTCCCTCTTTTTCTAGAAGATTGATATCTCTCCAAATCGTCATGTAAGAGACATTAAATATTTTACAAAGATCTTGAATACTCATCACTTCATTTTGTTGAATTAAATTTAAAATATTTTTCTGTCTCTCTAAAGGGATCATCGCTTTAACCTCTGGATCTGGCTCTACTAAAGCTCTCTATCATATCAAATCTCATTATACTCATCATTTTTAATCATCATGAGGGCTTTGAAAAATAGATCTAGAGCATCTTTTTGATGAAATATGTTGAGTTTTGATGAAGTGTGGTTAATATTGATGTTGGTGTATATGAAATATGACTATAAGAGGATATGGATATGAATCAAACTTATTTATTATTGACAGCCCTAGTAGGAGTCTTAGGGCTGTTACTAATGGTTATTCGATATAAGGTACAACCTTTTGTTGCGTTATTATTAGTAAGTGTCTTTGTGGCATTAGCAAGTGGTATTCCCATCGATAATGTTGTTGGAGTGATGACATCAGGAATGGGGAAAGTATTAGGATCTGTCACAATGATTGTAGGGCTTGGTGCTATGCTAGGCCAGATGGTCGAAAAATCTGGTGGTGCGGAATCCATAGCTAATTATTTTAATCGCTTATTAGGATCTAAAAGAGCGATTCCGGCATTAACCATTGCGGCTTTTATTTTAGGAATACCTGTATTTTTTGATGTAGGCTTTATTATTTTGGCGCCTATTATTTATGGATTTGCAAGAGTTGCGGGAGTCCCAGCTTTAAAGGTTGGATTACCTGTTGCAGGTATTATGTTAGCCGTTCATGTTGCATTGCCTCCGCATCCAGGTCCGGTATCAGCGGCTGGATTAATGGGAGCTGATGTCGGTCTACTAACCATTTTAGGAACTATGATCTGTATTCCTGTGGGAATTGTGAGTTACTATGCCTCTAAATGGATTAATCGTAAAAGTTACGCCAACTTATTAGCTAGCGATGTCACAGAAGCGTTTAATCAAGGAGAGGAAAATAGTAATGATTTACGTAGAGTTCCAAATCCTTATCTTATTGCCTTTTTGATTGTGGCACCGATATTTTTAATTATGTTAGGAACGGTATCTAACGTTCTAATTTCAGGTGAGTCAAATGCGAAAGCCCTCTTTAATTTCTTAGGGGCACCTGTTATTGCGCTAATTATTGGGCTTTTATTAGCCTTTTATTTCTTAGGTATTCGTCGTCATTGGTCACTTGAGAAAATTAGTCAGGTGATGGGGGAAGCTATGCCGACTGCTGCGGTTGTTATTATGGTGACCGGTGCCGGAGGTGTTTTTGGTAATGTGCTAGTAGAATCAGGTGTTGGTAAAGCATTATCAGATATGCTCACATCAATAGGTTTGCCAATCATGTTAGCCGCTTTCTTAATATCTCTTGCCCTGCGTGCCTCACAAGGTTCAGCAACGGTCGCGATTTTAACCACGGGGGGGTTATTATCAGAATCCATGATGGGATTTAATGCAACAGA
>JASLEF010000118.1 GCA_030151245.1 Ignatzschineria sp.
TATGTCTCTAATGATCTGGTTCTTAGGTCAGATTAGCAGCAACATCAAAGAGCTTAAGGATGACATTATCGAGATTAGATTGGCAGATAGCGCTAACTCTATTCGTATGAATCGACTAGAAGATGATGTATTGACGCTTAAGGTTGATGTTAAAGAATTATCAAAAGGAAAGTAAATGGCAGAAGAGAGCATAAAAGTCGGGAGGCCTACGAAGTATAAAGAAGAGTATGCCGAACAGGCTTATAAGCTCACAATGCTAGGCTTTATTGACGCTGAATTAGCTGAGTTCTTTGAAGTTGATGAATCTACCATAAACAATTGGAAACACAGTCATCCTGAATTTTTAGAGTCCATAAAGAAGGGCAAATCACTAGCTGATGCAGAGGTTGCTTCAAAATTGTATCACCGAGCTGTTGGTTATAGTCACGACGAGGATGATATCCGGGCTGTAAACGGGGAAATAGTCATTACGCCAACAAAGAAACATTATCCGCCCGATCCAACGTCGGGTATTTTTTGGCTTAGAAATAGGCAGCGCGGAAAATGGTCTAATAATCCAACAATAGATGAGACTGAAACGGTGGCAACACCTGTTCAGATTGTCGTGAATGTACAAGATGCGAGAAAGTTAGATGGTCAATCCGAACCTTAACATTCCACAAAGCCAATTTCTAGCAATGGACCATAAGTTTAAAGCGTTTGTTAGTGGGTTTGGTGGTGGGAAAACTTGGGTCGGGTGCAGTGCAATAGCTAAGCATTTTTGGGAAAATCCCAAAGTTAATGCCGGGTACTTTGCACCAACATATCCTCATATCAGAGATATCTTCTACGAGACGATGGAGGAGGTGGCTTTTGAGTGGGGATTAAATATCGACATAAAGGAATCTAACAAAGAGGTTCATTTTTATGAGGGCAGGATATTTAGAGGAACAACTATTTGTCGATCAATGGATAACCCCTCATCAATAGTCGGGTTTAAGATCGGGCATGCCATGATTGATGAGGTTGATATCCTCAATAAAGAAAAAGCCACGTTAGCATGGCGCAAAATCATTGCTCGTATGCGTTATAAAATTACTGGATTGAGGAATGGCATTGACATCACGACCACGCCAGAGGGCTTCAAGTTCGTTTATGAGCAGTTTGTAAAGCGGTTAAGAGAAAAGCCTCATTTACAGAAGATGTACGGGCTTATTCAAGCAAGCACCTACGACAATGAAAAGAACCTACCTGATGATTACATTGAGTCGCTTTATGAGTCGTATCCTAAGCAGTTAATATCCGCATATCTAAACGGCCAGTTCGTAAACCTTACGAGTGGCACTATTTACTCGGAGTTTGATAGAAAACTAAATCACACCAATGAGGTCGCTAAAAATGGCGAACCCTTGCATATCGGCATGGACTTTAACGTCATGCAGATGGCTTCGGTTGTCTATGTGCTTCGTGATAATAAGATGTATGCGGTTGATGAATTAACAGAAGTAAGAGATACGCCAACAATGGCCCGATTAATCAAAGAGAGATTCCCGGATCATGCGATCAAGATCTATCCTGATGCCAGCGGGCAAAATACAAGTTCTAAAAAGGCAAGTGAGTCTGATCTCAGTATCTTGCGAGAAGCTGGATTCACGTTAGTTGTAGATCCAAGCAACCCAAGAGTTAAAGACCGAATTATGTCTACCGAAGCAATGATATTGAACGGTAAAGGCGAAAGGCATTTCTTTGTTAATACGCATCGATGTCCGAAATTCACTGAAGGCTTAGAACAACAAGTTTATGACAAACATGGAGAGCCTGATAAGACTGCCGGAGTTGATCACGTTTATGATGCCGGCACATATCCAGTTGTAAAACTATTCCCGATCGTTAAGCGCAAGATTGAGCGCATTAGGCTTCCTTTTTAAGTGAGAGATTATGAAAATAGATTCAAAATCGCCAGAGGTTGAAGCTTTTGGTAGATTCATTCCAATTATCAGCGCGCTTCTCGGCGGTACTGATGCAATGCGTAGCGCGGGAGAGAAGTTTCTCCCAAAATTCAAGTCTGAAAAAGCGGATACGGAGTATGGAGAGAGCGACTATCAAGACAGATTAGGCTCCGCAACACTCACGCCGTATCTTGAAGATACAGTCAAGTCAATGACAGGAAGGGTGTTTCATAAGCCGTTTGTGATGGAGCTTCACGAAAGCATCGCGCAATATGAGGACGACTTTGATCTTTCAGGCAAGAGCATCTCAGGCGTATTCGAGTCAATATTCTATGAGGCTTTAGCTTTTTCGAGATCTTTTATTGTTGTTGATTACTCAATGCAAAGCGCTGCGAGTAATAGAGCTGAAGAGATCCAGTCTGGTGCAAGACCATATGCATTCAAAGTCGATATCGATCAAGTGCTAGATGTTAGATATAAAGACGGCAAGATCGTTCTTTTCAAGTATCAGCATCGCGTGACTGATAAAGAAAAGACTAATGACTTTGAAGTTGAATATGTTGATGAAGTTGTCT
>JASLEF010000139.1 GCA_030151245.1 Ignatzschineria sp.
AAATAGTCAATGTTGTTGAATAATTCAATGATTTGATAGTCTATATACGAATACCTTTTTTAGAGTAAAATAGTAATGTTTTTTAGCAACTTAACAGTTTCTATATGCCATTTCCTTGTTGCTAACAAGTATATAGAGTATTCTTTGCAATAATATACCAAGTATTGCGATAATGGAGAAAAGATATAAATAGGGGATATTAAATAAAGAAGATAGCAGATTAGTTAATAGACTTGATAAAGCTAAAGCTAAGAAACAGCCAATTAAGAATGGTTTGTCGTTAGATATATACATTGTATATGAAGTTAAGGTTTGAGCTCACAGTGTATTGAAACTAAATAAAAATTGTGGTTTTCAATATATAGCATGATGAGTTCATTATACAAAAAAAAGGTCTGATAATTATTAAATTATCAGACCTTTTTGGCGGTATGTACGGGAAAGCCACCTAAACGACCTAACAAGCTGTACTTTAAGTGATTATTTTATTAATTTCCCTTAGGGGGTACAGTTTAGGTAAAGAAGATTTTGCTTTCCTTTAGCCACTATATTCTTGCGGTCAGGATGGGAACGTAACCCTTCATCCCAACACGCAACTATTCAGTGAATTAATATGTCAAAGAAACTTATGGGGTACAAATTGGGTTAGCAACTGGCAGTTCTGGCCGTTGTTGGCTCCATTTTGTCTGCATAAAACTCGGGTTCAAAGTTATGACTTATTTTTAAATATACAACTATTCTGAATGAGAATCATTTAGCGTTAGTGCAAGGTGCAAGTTTATCTATATATAGATACTTGCACCTTGCACAATATGTCTTGGATTCAATATTAGGCTCAAAAAGCTCATAACTATATTTTAATTGAAACAAATTCATACCAGTCAGCTGTATCTCATAAAACTCTCATCAGTGGTGAGAGAAATTAGATGGAGCTTTAAATCAACAACATACTTAATAACTTAGCTTCAGTTTTTTCGCCAATACATTCATCTCATAACTAACTTTCTTATTTGTAACCTTAGCATAAATTTGAGTGGTTTTGATATTGCTATGCCCAAGTACTTTACTCAATGTTTCCATTGAGACTCCGTGGTCAAGCATAATTGAAGTCGAAAACGAATGTCTGGCCACATGAAAATTTAAACGCTTTGTTATACCGCAGATATCAGCCAGCTCTTTCAAGTAGGAATTTAGCTTTTGATTACTCATAACCGGAAGCAACTTTAGACCATCTCGTACCTCTTCGTATTTTGCTATAATCTTTTTGGGTATATCTAACAATGGTAATTCTACGCTGTTATCCGTCTTTTGACGTGAAGTAATTATCCAATATGAGGCATCGTGCTGTTGCTGGATATTATTAACCGTGAGATTTTTTATATCTATATAAGAAAGCCCAGTAAAAATTCCAAAGAGAAAGATATCACGAACAACATCCAATCTTTGGATTGTAATCTCCTTGTCTATTATCTTTTTGATCTCATGCTTCGTTAAATACTCAATCTTTACTTTCTCCCATTTTGTGTGGTGTAAATAGAATGGATCAAAATGTATGACTCCTAAATTTCTTGCAAGATTTACGACTTTCTTCAAAAACTGAATCATCTTAGCGGTCATATTAGTTCCCAACTTACAGTTTACTCGAAGATAAATTTCGAAATCATTTACAAATTGAAGATTCAGATTATCCAGATAGATATCTTCTTTTGCGTATTGATAGAACATAAATTCTTGCACACGTCTGTATGCCAATTGATACTTCTTGTATGTATCCATCACTCGTCCATGACCAACCAGTTTTAATTCATCATCATTATGCTTTTGGAATAATGCAAGAAGGGTTTTAGGATACATTTCCGTTTGTGTGTACATTCTCCTGAGTTTCTCGGCTGTGATTATCTCACATTTTTCGCTAAGATTCCGATAGTAGGTGTACAGTGTCATCCGAATTGAATTCAGATCATTGTTGAGAGTTATCGCTTCGTGGCTATTTCCTTTAGCTTCTCCCAATCCCACATCCCACTTCGATGCCACAATACTCTGTTGGGTGCTAAACTCCACTTTTTCTCCGTTCAAGGTAATCCTTGCAATAATCGGTGACTTGCCATTTTTCCGTACTGTTCCTTTCTTCAGGAAAAATGAGATTCTAAAAGTGTACTTCATTTGATTTTTGTTATAATTAAACTTGATTACAGTTTAATGTAACTGAAATCGTGTGGTTTAATTACAATAATCAAAACCACTCATTGTATTGAGTAAATTTACTCAATACAATGAGCGATTTAATGTTCGATGGAATACTAACTAGTAGAATGTTGAATCTAGATTACTTTAGACCGTTATTTAAGACGGGATTTCATCATATGCATATTGGTACTCTAATAAGTGCGGTGTTGGAGGCTTCCCTTCAGGATACTTCCAATTAGCACTTCTCCCATATTCTGAAATAATATGCAAATTCTTTCTCGCCCTAGAAGCTAATACATATAATAATTTCTTAGCATTCTCATAGCCATTACTGTCATTAAAATGAGGTACATAGTCATCTAACAGTGCGAACCCAATCATCGTATCGTATTCTTCGCCTTTTACTCCATGAATAGTTGATACTGTTATCCCATCCCTTTGCTTAAAAACTTTTCTGAAATTTTCAATTTCTCCAATATAAGGATTCCCTTCTTTTATCAATCTCTCAATCCTGCTTTTTGAGCTTTCAAAAAATGCAGTATAATGCTCGTATAGCATACTATAATCACCTAAAGGAATAGATAGACGAGTACAAATTTCACAGAAGAAACTTTCTAAATATTTTAACCCATCACTCTCATCGACTGATATTGAATTACATACCTTCAAAAAGTATTTGTTGGAGATATTTGATACATCAACACCTATTGAATCTAATTCTCCTAAAACCTCCTTGCTCCACCGTAGTCGTCTAATATACATGTGTGGAGAAGGTTCTGTTAGAGCGATTCTTGATACCTTAAACCAGAAATTATCTATATCTCTTGAAAAAGGAGCCATTCCCGGACCATCAAAACTGTAATCAGGTAGTCTAACCATTAATCGCCGAGTAATGCTTGCAATGTGTACCCATTGAGGAGCAACAATACATATTTCGTTAGGAGATATCCCTTTTTCGTGAACGTTAAATAGAATCAGCTTTGTAACTTCCTCTATTATATCATTTACCGAAACCGATGTTTCATATGTGATTATACTTGCATAATCCTTATTGCATCCACAAGCTTCGATTGAATTAGGATAGGTTTTGTAATGCTCAAAATAATCTATTACCCTATTGGATGACCTGTAATTCCTTTTCAAATTTAGCTCAAGCAATTCAAATCCCAATAATTTTTCTAAATCTACTTTAGGCATTGGATACCCTCCTAATGATTCATAGATTGATTGATTAGGATCTCCAACAATTAACGTTTTAGAATTACCGCCACCTGCTTTTAATATTTTTGCGATAATATGATACTGTATTTCCTTTGTGTCTTGATACTCGTCTATGAGTATAAATGGGAATATTTTGCATAGAACATTAGCAATGACTGGTCGTTTTGTCAGCAACTTATATGAATAAAAAAGTATCTGCTCAAAATCTACTTGATTGTTCTTTCGTAGTATGACAAAGTATTCAGAAATAATTTTTTGTAATGATTTGTGTTTATTTGTATCTAGACAGGTAAAATAATAGTCGTCTATTTTTGCAATAATACCACAATCCCAATATGTTATCTTGGGTTTAGTGTTGGAATAAGGCTTACACAATTCGGTTAGTATTTTTTCCGAATCAAAAGAACCTATTATTCGGAAGCCATATTTCAACTCATCTAAATATTGATGATATGGTTTAAGAATCCATTCTAGACAAAAAGAGTGAATAGTCCCTATCCATAATTGTTCCGTACTTACCCCCAATAGTTCTACTCTTTCTTTTATTTCATCGGCAGCATTGTTCGTATAGGTAATTGCAACCACGAATTGTTTTTCCGATTTGAGTCGACCTAATTCATAAGCTATTTTATAAGTTAATGTTCGTGTTTTTCCACTACCTGGACAAGCAACCAATAAAACGCTTTCATCTTTTTTTATTGCGTCTTCTTGCTCCTCGTTTAACGCATCCTTTTCCCAAATAAACATATCTTATAGTTTCCTTAAAAGAGTTAGTAATTGGTCATCAGGAATAACTTTTTCAATTTCTGATATCAAATCATTTAAAGAAATAGAGCCATTGCGATATTCTTTCAAACTTTCAAGGCATGAAGAAAAATCCAATTCATGCTTTTCATCATCTATAATATTCATATCTATCCTATATCTTGAAATATCGGTGATAATTTCTGCTGAATATGAGTCCTTTGCGAAAACAATAGCATTTATAATATATTCAGGGATATTAGTCTTGTGAAAAATAGACTTCCCCAGCATAATAGCAAACCAACCCTTGCCTTCTTGTTTTGCCATGGTTAAGACTCTTTTCCCGAATATAGCAACAGTATCTGATTCTAATTCTTCTTCTGCCAATTCTATTGTTTTTTCATCTGTATAGACTTGACCTAATATTTGTCGAACTTCCCAATCGTTATTATTGTGAACAAAATCAACCTCAAAAGTATAATTAGCATAAAACACACCCAACCAGTCGTTATTCTTTACGAATTCATCAAGTTTCTCTTTTCGTTCTAATCCACTTTTTTTAGATTTCTCTACTCGTTTCTTATATTTTATTTCCTTCTCTGTATCTCCGTCTACAATTGCGGTGTCACAAATTGCATCATCTAAGTCTGTAATAATACTACATTTCCTGCGAATTCTGTCATCATGAAAAAGTTGTGCCACATTTTCAAATCCTGTGCTTCGTATATTAATAAGGCTTATACCTAATTCATCAAGACTAACTCCATAAACTTGTTTTACCATAATTGGAATTAGGATTTCTTCTGCATCTCCTTCTACCAATAGAACTCCTTTTGCAAACAGAAGATTTGTTCGTACTGCATCTAAGTAACGCTGAATTTCAGTAATATTTTCAGAAGATAACCCAACAGAGGGCTGGTATGCTTCTGCATAATTTGATTTTTTTGCTAAAATATTAATATTCTTCACGTTGCTGACCTCTGATATTTGAGTTGAATGTGTTGAATAAATTATTTGTGTATCACCATAATCCAATTTGTCAAACAATGACTTTTGGATATGATTATGGATGTGTGCTTCAGGTTCTTCTATAACTAAAAAGTTTGCAAATGTTTCTCTTGATTTTCTATATTTGAACTCTAGCAATTTCAAAGTTAAGAAAATAAGATTCGCTCCGCCCAAACTTAATTCATGAACACCTCCCTCATAGTCTTCATCAGGTTCCCCTATAAATAGCTTTAGAGATTGCAACAACTTGTCTGCATCACTCGGCACGCTTGACTTGATTGACATTGACGATGGGGAGTATGTTAGTCCCACGGCATCTTGAATTGTCTTTTTTATATCTCTTCTAATGTTTTGAACATCCTCAAGCTGTTCAATGCTATCATTTAATGTATCTACAAGATCACTTATGGGCTTATAGTCCGCTTCATCTATTTCTCCACTCTTATTCTTTAATAATGTTAATAATGGATTTGTTCTGTTGTTGTGAAAATCACTAACAACATCACGTAGGGCCTGTATAAAAGTAAAAGAGACTTCCTTTGAGACTGAAAGTTGGTGTGGTATTTTTGCTCCATATTTGGAAGCATCAATAGAGCTAGGAAAAATAACATTTTCAAAATCGCCAACGAGTTCCTTGTAAACTTCTGGATCATTAAAATCTACCGTGCTTTTCCCCGCAAAAAAAGTTTCGTAATTTTCTTGGATGGTAATAGTGCCTAATAACTCCTCAAGACCATCAACATCTCCTTCTCTTAATTCAGATAGTTTTTGTCTAATATCAGCTTTGGGTCTGAAAAACAGATTGTATGTAGCTTTTTCCACATAATCGGCTTCTGCAATACCTGCGCCATGTATAAACAAAGACTGGATTGCCTCTTCATGACTAAGGTCGCTAAATTCAAGACTAATAATTATCCAATGTCCTTTCCATGCATTACCTAATTTCCTATTGAAATCATTTTCGGTCAATTTATAAGCATATTGGATAGAGGCATCTTCAAGTAGTAATCGAATAGCTCTGAACAAGTTTGTTTTGCCAGAGCCATTTTCTCCTATAATCGTGTTAATTCCTTTGTTTAACACGATATTCGCATTCGCAAAGTTTCTGTAATTTACTAAACTTACTTTTGATATATACATACTTATTGCATCTTATTTATTAGTTTCTTGAAATTTGAGTTAATTACACCATCGACCTCTAAGGGAGAAATGCCCCATAGCTCAGATAAATATTTATGAACAAGAGGAATACTGCTGTTATTTATAAATGGATAATCAGTTTCTGTCAGCATTAACTCTCTCGGAATCTCTGCTATTATCTTTTTCCCATTATCCGACTCACACATTGCTGAATTGATTGAAAAAAAGAAATTTGATTCAATTATTTTTTTTAACACACCAATACTTCCTGAGTACCAGTGAAAAATAGCAGCCTCAATATTCTTTGCAATTAACATTTCGAACACTTCTTTTTCAGCTCGTCTAGAATGTAAACTTAAAATTTTACGCTTGTTTTTTACAGAATCAAGAACAAATTCAAAACTCTTTATCTGAATATCCCTTGTAGAAAATCCTTCCCGCGAAAAATCTAAACCGACTTCTCCAATATATGACGTCTCGTCAATATATTGTCTAAACTTGGAATACTCACTCGCGTGTTCTTTTACCCTTAGTGGATGTAGTCCAAGGGCGAGGCGAATATACTTGTATTGTCTGATATGCCTTACCCCCATTTGAAAATGAGTAGGTAAGTTTGTCATACCAATAGTCACAATTCCCTTTTTTTCATTCTCGGAAATATATCTTATTGGGTTTTCTGCAACATCAAAATGACAATGAACATCAATCATCTTATTCCTGCTTTTCTTTTAATGCTATTGTCGCCATTGGCGCGAATCCATTCTATTATTTGTTCCATAGTCCTATCTACGACAAGTGCATAACTTCGTATTCTTGGCACATCTTGTATACCATTAATCAACAATTCTTTTTCTATTTTTTCAACCAATGGTCTTCTTTTTATAAATTCTAATAAAGTTCTAAAATCTCGAGAAGATTGTTGCCCCAAATTATTGATATCAAATCTAACTCCATTAAACACATCAGTCCCATATTTGTCGGGGTTATCTAATCCACTCATGTGCAAAGCAACCCTTCGATATATACATGGCAAGCACATACCGCAATGTCTAATACCAGCACCCCTTCTATCCCAGTGTTGCATGCGACCTCGTTTTGCACAAGAGCAGGATGCTTCGATAAGATGCCCAAGAACTGTATGATTTGCCGATTCAACAATCATTTCGCCTTTTGTTTTAAATTCATAAGGATTGTACATCGGATTTACAATGCCTATTTCTTGTAAAATATTTTGCAATTGTTTTAAGAAAGTAGGATGTGTCGTTCTTGTACTACAGGCACTCCTGCGTGATGGCATTAATGGGATATTCAATGCAATCGTTCCATTTTCAGGAATAATTAAAGGCGTATTTTCTCCAATGTTGTGAGCAGCATAAATACCCATTCCAATAAATAATAAGGAACGACTACGAAATGTAGATTCCTTTGGTAGTCGCCCTCCTCCTAAATTCCGTCTTCCAATCCCGACACTTGTTTGGATTTGAGCATATTTGTTAGTGTACAATTGCTGTTGGGCAAAAATCCTCATAATGCCATTTTGATCGGCTCCCTCTTTCCCCAAATCTTTATGCGAAATGAAAAGGAGTTTCTTCTCTGGATGAAAATGCTCTAATTCATCAATTACTCCAATTAGAGAATCTAGTCCTCCTGAAAACAAGGATACTTTCTCAAAGATATTTATATCTCCAAAATCCTCAATATCTTCTCTCGGTTGGTAGAGCACTCCTTCAGACAAACTGTAATTTATATTCCAATTATCTCCTGTTAGAAAACTAACAGCATTATCCATTTGATCCTTAACCGCTCTAAATTCATCGACATGAAGTACTGGCATATTTGAAATTTCAATTTCTCTTGTCCAACCTTCAAGAGAAAAGGTATGTCTATTTACAAACCGATCTATATTGTATATCAATACAGAAAACAACAAGAAGTCAAACGCTATAGAATCGTTATCTCTTGCAAAAGAAAATAATGGATTAAAATCAAAATTAATATTTGTACTATAGTGTTCTTCATCTTTGTATAGATGAATAATGATGTCATCGAACTTACCCCTCCGTGAGGGCTCCCTGAGCTCTATTTCTATTCTTGCGACCATATTTCTAATATTTCAGTTTGTAAATTTTCGATAATAGCATTCCCTTGTTCTCCTTGCCAGTTAATATTTTGCATTCCATCTTGTACATTTATTTCTTCTAAAGAGCGTAGAATATAATTTCTTATTTCTTGAAACGTTCTTACTCTATCTCCCTCTTTTTCAAAAATGCGTGTACTAAATAATTCATCAGAGAACTCCATAATATAGGATGCGAAGAAAAAACAGAGCCACTCATGCTGTGTTTCAATATTAGCTTGCTGAAATATACTTTCAATATCCCCTAAAGACTGAACGTTATCTAATATATGTTTAAGTAATTCATCCATTGCAGCATTAGCAGCCGTTTCATCTAAATTAGAATTGCCAGCAGAACAATGAGCAAGCAAATAGTTGATAAAATCATTTACCGATAAATTAGCAACATCAGCAATGCCAAGTTGGAGTATGGCTTCGTTGAATCCGTGCCTTTGGGTATCTGACACGAAAGACATGAATCGTTGAGCACGATTAACTCCTGCTCTTCCAAAAGTGCTAGATCGACCATGCCCAGCACCACTACCTCCTACAGCTCTCACAAAATGACGCATGATTCCGTGCAGCTGATTCTCTGAAATATTCTCACTACGAGATGCTGTTGAAATTGCCCTACTTAGATCGCCCCAATTAGGATTATTTTTCACTGAAGGATTAACTGATTGTGATGTTCCCATATTTATTGTTTTTTTATTTGAATTCCTAGTGCTTTTGCTAATCGAGTTGATTTGTTAACATTCTCAATGATCGCTTTGAAATTGGCATCCTTTTCTCCCAACGTTTTCATTCCGATTGCAACACTTGCAGGAATTACGGAATCCTTCCCATTTTCACAAAGCCGTTGTAATGTGTTTTTATAAATTTCAATCATTTCAGCATAACCCGCATCTATGATTGCATGGGTTATCTCAAAGCATCTATCATTGTCGGGATGTTCCATCATATCACGACCGATCATACCTAACAACACATTTCTCTCGTCATCCTGCAAATCTGCAATTTTTTGTATTTCCACCTTTAATGACGCTTTTGTAGTATATGTGGTTATTGATTTATAAGTCAATCTGATGATTTGAGACACCATAGACTCAGCATCTATTGTGTTGGCTAATTTGTCTCTTGCTATCCAATAATAATCCATTAGACTTACATCTTTCAAGGAAGGCTCCATCCTTGCCCATTTAAGAATAATACTTTCATCCCAGCCCGATAATTCAGAACTAATTTTATCTTTAGGATTATTTGCATAGTTCTCCAATTCAGCAATTTGCTTTGGCTTTCCGTTTTGCATTTGTTGCCAATCACATAAATCTTTAAATCGACCAAGAGCAATATATTCTAACACCATTAATTTTGCTAAAATTCTTTCATCCACATCAAACTTTGCAACCTCTGCTAACTCTAAGCGTAAAGTAAATGTATTAAGGAAACGTTTTATTTGTCTAGGATTTCCTTTTAGACCGTCTGTTACCATTGGTGCAATTTGCTTTACCATCAGCAATTGTTGTTCAACATCTTTTTGCTTTGCATTTTTCTTACCCTTCACGAGTGCTTTAACTTTTTCATAATTGAAAGAAGAGTGTCTATCATTCTCTCTAAACTTTACAAACTCTGTATAAACGGCATCGAAATCCCCTTCTGAAAGGTCTCGAAAACAGAACAACAAAGTCATATATGTTTCAACATCTGCATTAGATAGACGGGGAAGTCTGTAAGGCACTTGAATCAATTTTTCAAGATAATCTGTAACAATACCTTTATACTGCTCAATTTCGGTTGAATGTATATTTGGCGTTTTATATCGACATTCTATCGCATGTCGAACAATACGTTCATCAGCACCAATAACAAAAGCGGTTTTAGGCACATTCAAAAACAGCTTAATTGCTTCAAGGTTATCTATAATTCGTTCTGGGTTACATCTATCCAAATCATCTATTAGTATTACCAACGATTTTAGTCCTGTTTTCCCAATTGTTTTTTCAAAATCCTCTCTAAATTTTCTAACTACGGTAGGGATGTCGTTGTCGGTATTTTTTTCTATTACACCTTTCAGGTCATTAACAATACCTTTTCCTTCATCAGTATCTATTTTTTTTAACAACTCCGCAGAATTCTCTACTGTGTTACCAAAAAAATCTTTTGCTTTATCAACTACATCAACGATAAGACTTGCTCCCCCAGTGGCGTAAGCAAGCAATGCTGGTCTAGAGACATTTTTCATTAGAAAGCCGCCCGCCCTGAGCCAATTTACTGATTTAAGAAGTTTTGTCGTTTCATCTTTTACCTTATGGCCAAATTTTTTGTTTTCTTGAAGCTTTATCAAAATATCTTCAATTAATGCGGCTTTTGCATCATCATAGCCTTCAAATGTCCATCCATTGAAATATAAACATGCAGTATCTTCTTGCCCGTCTGCATTTAGTTCCTTATCAAGCATTTTCATTATACTTGATTTTCCGCTTCCCCAATCTCCAAAAACTCCTATGGAAACAGGAAGGATACGTTCATTCGTGATAACACTTTTTATTAAGTCTGCATGAACCTTAAATCCAAGTAAATCTCTATCAGTTTCGTTGTCTGACCACATAATTACTACCTATTTAGAGTTGAAACAAGCAAATCTTTCACATCAACATCCAATGTATTAGCTATTTTAACCAATGTTTCAAGCGACGGTTGCATTTCATTAGTACACCAACGGGAAACAGTAGCTTCGTTCTTACCAAGAGTTTCAGCCAACCATTTCCCGGTTTTATTCTGTTCTGCTAATACTACTTTCAATCTATTTATCTGTTTCATAAATCAAGTTATTGATGTATTTCGCGAATATAATGATTGCAAATTAATTCGACTGCATAAATATCAATTAGTTTTCAACAACTTATACAAATGAAAACAATATTACTGTGTCTCATTTTTCATTTCTTAAAAAAAAGACACGATTTAGACACTTCTCTAGAGGAAATTGAGGCTAAAAATAGGCTAAATTTGAATAGGGGTACAGTTTAAGTTGCTGATTTATAGCAATATATAAGAGGTTTGGACCGAGAACCCTAAAAAGAAAAAACTTCTTATAATCGATTGATTATAAGAAGTTTACGTTTTCTGCGGTATGGACGGGAAAGCCACCTTTTCAGGTTAATTGGCTCTGTTTCAATGTATTACCCTCTTGTTTTTCTTAAGGGGGTACAGTTTAGGTTAGGATCTCCTAACTAACTGATTTTCAACACGTCAACTACTCGTCGCTTTAAGCACTTTTTTTGGGCGGTGCGTACGAATTTTGAACCAAACACGTTAGACCGCTAAAATTCAGTGAATTAATATTTCAAAGACACTTATGGAGTACAAATTAGGTTAGCATTTTATTACCTACTGTTTTTTGGCAGTTCTGGCTGCCATTGGCATCAATTTGTCTGCATAAGATTCAGGTTCAAAGTTACAACTATTTTTGAAACTACCAAAGCATTCTGAATTTTAACTACTTAGCTTTAGTGCAAGGTGCAAGTTTATCTATATATAGATACTTGCACCTTGCACTAAGTGCTGACATTCCTCCTACGGCATAATAACTTGAATATTATAGGGTATAGTTTAAATTAAAACGCTATATTTGCATCTAATAACATCAAATATTTGATGAAATAAGACAAAAGTGTTCAACGAAGCAAAGCATAGATAAACATGTCAGAAAGAAAAGTCACCAATAGAATCAAGGTTGTTTTAGCTGAAAAAGCTAAAACCAATCGCTGGCTTGCGGAGAGAATAGGTAAAAATGAAACAACCATCTCCAGATGGTGTTCCAACAAAGCGCAACCCTCGGTAGAGGTGTTCGG
>JASLEF010000171.1 GCA_030151245.1 Ignatzschineria sp.
GAGAGATAGGCCAATAACATTAATTAATGGATAAATTATTATGTCAAAAGAAAACCAAATCAATTATCGCCCAGTTGTGTTCCAAGACGCATCAAGCGATTTCGCAATTTTAACTCGTTCAACAATCGCAACTAAAGACACTATTAAGTGGGAAGATGGTAATGAATACCCATTAGTGCGTATGGAAGTTACTTCTGCATCACACCCATTCTTTACAGGTCAACAAAATATTCTTGACGCTGAAGGTCGTGTTGATCGCTTCCGTAAAAAATACGGTCGTTAATCTTTGTGAACGAAGCAGTTGGTATTTAAAAGAAAAGCATCTCTATAGGAGATGCTTTTTTTTTGAAAATTATTTTCGTCTCTTCTCTTATTATTGAATTTTTGGATCGAATCATTATTCGATCGTGAATTCTCGTGTTAGTGGACCGATTTTCATGTTAAAAAGCATTATTAAAAAAATTCTCTTCAAGATTGATCCTGAAAAATCTCATGCGCTCTCATTTATCGGTATTCGACTATTGAGTAAATTTCCTTTTCTTCAAAAACGCTTGATTGATCCTAATAATGTTTTGACTGATCCGAGGCTCGCTCGGGAAGTATTTGGTTTGACTTTTAAACACCCGGTTGGTCTGGCAGCGGGATTTGATAAAGATGCTAAAATTTATCAAGAACTAGGTCAGTTAGGTTTCTCTTTTGTAGAGATTGGGACAGTTACGCCAAAAGAGCAGCCGGGAAATCCTCAAAAGAGATTGTTTCGTCTAGTAGAGGATACGGCCATTATTAATCGTATGGGGTTTAATAATGATGGTGTTGAAGCAGCTAAGTTGAGATTACTTAAGCGGGATCATAGTTTAATTATCGGTGGGAATATTGGTAAAAATAAAGTCACGCCTAATGACAGGGCAGTAGATGATTATTTGATCTGCTTTGAAACGCTCTTCGATGTGGTGGATTATTTCGTGGTAAATGTGAGCTCTCCTAATACGCCAAACTTAAGAGACTTGCAGGAGAAAGGTCCACTCTTAGCACTTTTGAAAACTTTGCAGGAAAAGAATCAGAGCTATCCTCAGCCAAAACCCATTTTATTAAAAATCGCCCCCGATCTTTCAGAATCGCAATTAAAAGAGATTGTAGAAATTGTTGATGAATCTCATATTGCTGGGATCATTGCAACCAACACCACAATTTCTCGCGAAGGATTAAAGTCTAAAGATCGGCAAGAAGTTGGTGGGTTAAGTGGTGCACCATTAACAAAAAAATCTTTAGAAGTCGTTCGATTTTTAGCAAAAGAGAGTGCGGGACGCTTTCCAATTATTGGTGTTGGCGGAATAATGAGTGCAAAAGATGCTTTAGATCAGTTTGATGCAGGGGCTTCTTTGGTGCAATTATATAGCGGATTTATTTATGAAGGTCCGGAGTTAATAGAAGAAATTAACAGGGGACTATTGTCGCGATTAGAAAATTGAATCACCTTGTAACCTTAAAGCCTATTTTAAATTGGCATTTAATGTACTAAGATGGACGGATTACATTATTTATCTCAAGTTTGAGTTTTTTTATTAAATGGCTAATGTAGAGCATCTTTTGAAAGAAAGGATGTAAAGCAGACAGCTGGAGGAAAGAAGTATGAGTACAAAAGATACTGTTACCTTTAAAAATAATAGAACAGGTCATGAAGCTGAATTTCCAATTTTAGATTCAGTCTATGGCAACTCTGTTATTGATATTGCGAAACTAAACAACGAAATGTCGATGTTTAGTTATGACCCGGGGTATGTATCGACGGCGAGCTGTGAGAGTGCGATCACTTACCTAGATGGTGACAAAGGTGAATTACTCTATCGTGGTTACCCGATTGAGCAACTTGCAGAGAAGAAAGACTATCTTGATGTTGCTTACCTCCTTTGGAATGGCGAGCTTCCTGATGCGAGTCAATCAAAAGAGTTCAAAGAGATCATCATGACGCATTCATTGATGCATGAAAACATGAAGAGCTTTCTTCAAGGTTTCCGTTATGACTCACATCCGATGGCAATGCTAGTAGGTTCAGTGGCGTCAATGGCGGGTTTCTACCATGATAAAATGAACATCTACGATCCAGAGCACCGTATGATCATTGCACATCGTTTGATTTCAAAAATGCCAACGATTGCTGCAGCTGCTTATAAGCATGGTCAAGGTCAGCCTATTCGTTACCCACGAAATGATCTTTCTTATGCAGGTAACTTCTTACAAATGATGTTCTCAACACCATGTGCTGATTATGAAGTCGATCCTGTTGCAGAAAAAGCCATTGATGTTCTCTTCACACTTCATGCAGATCATGAGCAAAACGCTTCAACGTCAACAGTACGTTTAGCAGGTTCTTCTGGTGCAGATCCCTTTACAGCAATTGCTTCAGGTATTGCATCTCTTTGGGGACCATCACATGGTGGTGCTAACGAAGCAGTATTAGTCATGCTTGAAGAAATTGGTCATGTGAGCAATATCGATAAGTTTATTGCAAAAGCAAAAGATAAAAACGATCCATTCCGCTTAATGGGCTTTGGTCACCGTGTTTACAAAAACTTTGACCCACGTGCACGTATCATTAAAGGCATTGCGGACCAAGTTCTTGCAAAATATGGTAATGATCCATTAATGGAAATCGCTGTTAAACTTGAAGAGATTGCATTAAAAGATGAATATTTCGTAGAGCGTAAGCTCTATCCAAACGTAGACTTCTACTCAGGAATTATTTACAAAGCGTTAGGTATTCCTGTAGAAATGTTTACGCCAATGTTCGCAATCGCTCGTACAAGTGGCTGGATTAGCCATTGGGCAGAGATGATCGCTGATCCTAAGATGAAGATCGGTCGTCCACGTCAACGTTATATTGGTCCAACAGTTCGCAATATTAAGTAAATTGATTGAACCTCAAGTTGATCTTTGAGTCATTACGATAAATAATAGGGAGGTGTAGCTACTTTGTAGTTACACCTTTTGCATTTTTATAACATCTATTTGGAGAAATTTATGTCTGCAATTAAATCGATCATTGCACGAGAAATTTTGGATTCACGCGGGAACCCAACAGTTTGGGTACAAGTTACTTTAGAGTCAGGCATTAAAGGCGAAGCTGCAGTACCAAGCGGTGCTTCAACAGGTGCGAAAGAAGCCGTTGAGCTTCGTGATGGTGACAAAAAACGTTATGGTGGTAAAGGCGTGTTACGTGCCTGTGAGAATGTCAATGGCGTGATCGCAGATGCCCTTAAAGGTGTTGATGCAACGAATCAAAAAAATGTAGATGACATCTTACTAAAATTAGATGGAACAGATAATAAATCAAACCTCGGTGCAAACGCGCTTTTAGGGGTTTCTTTAGCAGTAGCTCACGCGGCAGCTAATCAACAAGGTTTGCCGCTTTATGCCTATCTTGCTGATCGTGAAACCTACACACTTCCTGTACCAATGATGAATATTGTGAATGGTGGTGCGCATGCGGATAACTCTGTAGACGTACAAGAGTTTATGATTTTACCAGTCGGTGCGCCAACATTTGCCGAAGCTATTCGATATGGTGCGGAAATTTTCCACGAACTTCGTAATGTTTTAACAGAAAAAGGCTTAGCAACAGGTGTGGGTGATGAGGGTGGTTTTGCTCCAAATCTTGGATCTAACGAAGAAGCACTTGAAGTGATCATGACGGCGATCAAACGTGCTGGTTTTGAGCCAGGTAAAGATGTATTCTTAGGTCTTGATATTGCTGCCTCAGAGTTCTTTAAAGATGGTAAGTATGTTTTAGCTTCAGAAAATAAAGAGTTCACATCAGAAGAGTTTGCGGCATTCTTAGAAGATTGGGTGAACCGTTATCCGATTATTACGATCGAAGATGGTATGGACGAAGAGGATTGGGCAGGCTGGGATGCGTTAACAAAACGTATCGGCGACCGTGTTCAAATCGTAGGAGATGACCTTTTTGTAACGAATACAAAAATCCTACAAAGAGGGATTGATGAGAATATTGCGAACTCTATTCTGATTAAGCCTAATCAAATTGGGACGTTGACTGAAACTATTGATGCGATCAACATGGCAGATGATGCAAATTATACAGCTGTTGTTTCACATCGTTCAGGTGAAACTGAAGATACCACGATTGCAGATATTGCTGCGGCATCAGTAGCGACACAAATTAAAACCGGCTCACTCTGCCGTTCAGACCGTGTTGCAAAATATAACCGTTTAATCTGCATTGAAGCAGAGCTTGGTGATAAAGCTGTATATGCTGGTAAAAATGGTTTTAAAGCGGTGAAGTTTTAAGTTACCGATAAGACAGATAGAATAGGCGCTGAAAATTTAAGCGAAGTAAGAGCGTTTTTTACTTCGCTAAAGAAGTGATTAAGCGCCTAAATTACGCTGATCATCAAAACAAATTTGAATTAGGACTAATATAGTACTATATTAGTCCTATATTTATTTTAGAGAGTCTTTACATTGAGAATTACCCGAGAAACAGATTATGCCCTTCTAGTTCTAACGAAGCTTGCTTCGCGAGAGGAGAGAATGAGTGCCTCAACGTTAGCTGAGATCTGTGATTTAAACGTTTCATTAGTAGGGAAGGTGTTAAAGCTATTGGTAAAAGCCGAGCTTTTAACTTCCACACGAGGTGTTTATGGCGGGTATCAGTTACAAAAAGCCCCTGAAGAGATTACGCTTGTAGATGTGATTGTGGCAATCGAAGGTCCTATGGCGATGAATGCCTGTAATGATCTTGAAAACCCTTGCGATAAATCACATGGTTGTAACCTTGCACCGCACTGGAAAATCATTAATCAAAAAATTTGCGAAAGTTTTTCCAAAGTGACGTTGTTATCTCTACTAGGTCCTCCCAATGAGCTAAAGGTGGATATTAAATTGTCAAAACCTTTAGCAAAGCCTCTGTAAACCCACTTTAGTAATTATAAGAACGATTGATTATGACAGCAGAAATCTCAGAAAAAGATAGAATTGAAGCGCTCGCCAGTGAAGAGTATAAATACGGCTTTACGACGGATATCGAGCAAGAAACTCTCCCGCCAGGTCTTGACGAAGATGTGGTTCGTCAAATCTCCAAGATCAAGAATGAGCCTGAATGGTTACTTGAATATCGTTTAACAGCTTATCGTGCATGGCTTGAGATGGAATCTCCTGATTGGGCGCACTTAAATATTGAGCCGATGGACTATCAAGCGATCTCTTATTATTCAGCACCTAAATCAATGGCAGATGGTCCTAAAAGCTTGGATGAAGTAGATCCCGAGCTTCTCTATACATATGAGCGCTTAGGAATTCCGCTTGAAGAGCAAAAAATACTAGCTGGGGTTGCGGTTGATGCAGTCTTTGACTCTGTTTCTGTTGCGACAAGTTATAAAGGTCGTTTACTTGAGCAGGGAATTATTTTCTGCTCCTTTAGTGAAGCGGTGCAAGAGTATCCTGAACTTGTTAAAGAATATTTAGGGACTGTGGTTCCTCATGATGATAACTATTTTGCTGCACTGAACGCAGCAGTATTTACCGATGGATCATTTGTCTATATTCCAAAAGGTAAACGTTGCCCAATGGAATTATCCACATATTTCCGTATTAATGCTTCAAATACAGGTCAGTTTGAACGAACGTTAATTATTGCTGATGAGGGAAGTTATGTCTCTTATCTTGAAGGGTGTACAGCGCCTCAGCGCGATGAGAATCAATTACACGCAGCGGTAGTTGAACTGGTGGCAAAAGAGAAAGCAACGATTAAATACTCCACAGTACAAAACTGGTATCCTGGCGATGAGAATGGGGAAGGTGGTATTTATAACTTTGTAACTAAGCGGGGGATTTGTGATGGTTTCCAATCAAAAATCACCTGGACGCAAGTTGAAACTGGTTCTTCAATCACTTGGAAATATCCAAGTTGTATCTTGAAAGGGGATGAGTCTGTTGGCGAGTTCTATTCTGTAGCACTTGTGAAAGATCGTCAACAAGCAGATACCGGAACAAAGATGATTCATCTTGGTAAAAATACTCGTTCAACGATTATTTCAAAAGGGATCTCTGCAGGATACTCTGAAAACTCATATCGCGGCCTTGTTCGCATCGGACCTAATGCCACAGGCTCACATAACTACTCACAATGTGACTCTCTATTAATGGGCGATAAATGTGGTGCGCATACCTTCCCTTATATTGATGTTCGTAACTCAAGCTCAAAAGTGGAGCATGAAGCATCGACCTCGAAGATTTCAGAAGAGCAATTATTTTATTGTCAGCAGCGTGGTTTATCGGAAGAAGATGCGATTAACCTGATTGTAAATGGCTACTGTAAAGAAATTTTCGATGAGTTACCGATGGAGTTTGCGGTTGAAGCGCAGAAATTAATAGAGCTTCGTCTTGAGGGAAGTGTTGGCTAGAACGGCTTACCAAATAATTTGAGTGAAGCTTGAAAAAAATGAAGTTTCACTAATACAGATCAAAATAATTAAATGAGAGTAGAAATATGTTAAGTATTAGAGATTTACATGTAGAAATTGATGGCACTGAGATCCTTAAAGGTGTGACATTAGATATTGAGGCAGGAAAAGTTCATGCGATTATGGGACCGAACGGTTCTGGAAAAAGTACGCTTGCGAATGTGATTGTTGGTAAAGATGATTATGAAATCACAAAGGGCGATATCTTATTTGAAGGAAAAAGCATTTTAGAAATGGATCCTGATGAACGTGCGCAGTTAGGGATCTTCCTTGGCTTCCAATATCCTGCTGAATTGCCGGGCGTTAATAATCATTATTTCTTGCGTAGTGCATTAAACGCCATTTTACGTTCGCGTGGAGAGCAAGAAGTAGATGCTCTTGAGTTCTATGAGATGCTTCAAGAGAAGATGAAAACGGTCAAGATGGATTCATCGTTTTTAAAGCGTTCTGTGAATACAGGTTTCTCGGGTGGTGAGAAAAAGCGCAATGAAATTTTGCAAATGTTGGTGCTTGAGCCAAAGTTTGCTGTGCTAGATGAGACTGACTCAGGTCTTGATATTGATGCACTACGTGTAATCTCAGAAGGAATTAACTCTCTTCGCAGTGAGAATCGTGGTTTCCTTCTCATTACTCACTATCAACGTCTTTTAGATTACGTTCAACCAGATTATGTCCATGTGATGACAGATGGTAAGATTGTGAAAAGTGGTGGTAAAGAGTTAGCGCTTGAACTCGAAAAAGATGGCTACGTAGCATTCCGTGGAGAAGAAGCGGGCGGCACACGTACTCATAAATAAGGAGATTTCAATGTTAACAATTTATAAAGAAAACGCTCATCGTGAACGTTTTAAAGATACTCCATTTCGTAAGCTTTTTTCAGTAGAATGGAGTGCGCCCGTTTCACGTGAAACATCAGCACCTGTTAATGAAACATTACCAGAGAATGCGGTTATTTTACCGATATATAATGGTGAGGTTAGTACTCGCTGGATTAATGATCAGACATTGCCTGAGGGAGTATTGGTTCGAGGATCTAGTAATCTCCTTGAAATACGGATTGTCGAAGGGGCAAAAGTAGAGCGTCCTATAGTGATCTATAATTTTGTCGATAGTAGTGATGCTGCTATTCAAGTGGATTTTGATATTGTCTTAACGGTTGAGGAAAATGCAGAGAGCTCTATTCTTTTAGTGGAAGCAGGGCATGGTCAATACCTGAATCTTGGACGTATGAATGTTGATGTCGCAAAAGGGGCGGATATTGAATTTATTCGTGCAGGCTTAAATGATCATAAAGGCTCAAGTCTTTTTGATTTTACTGCGGAGCAAGCACAAGAGAGTAAAGTCCACTATATGAGTTACCAAACTCGGGGGGATTTAACGCGTTCTGATGTTAATCTTCATATGAATGGTGAAGAGGCATATGCGGAGCTTAATATTCTTAATATTGCTGAAGGGCGGGAACATATATCACATGTGATTAATATGGATCATCGGGTTCCTAATTGTGAAAGTAATCAGCAAGTAAAAAACATTTTAAAAGATCGAGCAGAATCTATTTTTGATGCGCAGATTCATGTGTATCAAGATGCGCAAAAAATTAATGCGGATCAGATGACGCGTTCTCTCCTGTTAAATGATGGCGCAAGAGCATTAACGATTCCTCGTCTTCTGATTTATGCGGATGATGTGCGTTGTACGCATGGTGCGACGGTAGGGTTTATTGAGCCAGAGCATATGTTTTATCTTCGTTCTCGTGGGATTTCTGAGGCGGAAGCAAAAACAATGTTAATTCGTGCTTATGCGGCAGAAATTTTAGAATCAGTATCAAGTGAATCAATTCGTGAGTGGTTGCATCATTGCTTAGATCAAGATATCGCAACGCTTGCATAAGTTTATATTGACTCGATCTTTATCGAGGCTCCTAACAGGTATATCGCTGTAAGTAAGTAGTATTGATAGTGATCAATAACTATCAGGACAGAGATATACCTGTTTTGGGTTAATACCAGCTATTTCATAGAGGCATCATATGATTGCATTACCTAAAATTCGTCAACAGTTCCCAATTTTTAATGAAGAAGTGAAGGGACATCGTGTTGCTTTCTTAGATACAGGCGCCTCAGCTCAAAAGCCACAAGTGGTGATTGATGCTGAGAGAGACGTTTATGAAAAATATTATGCGAATATTCATCGAGGCGTTTACTTCTTCAGTGAAAAATCAACCCAAGAATATGAAGCTGTAAGGGAGATTGCGCAAAAATTTATTAATGCTGCCGATGCTCGTGAAGTTATATTTACGAAAGGGACAACGGAAAGCATTAATCTTGTTGCGCAAAGTTATGGCAGAATGGTTTTGGAGCAAGGAGATGTCGTGATTATTTCAGAGATGGAACATCACGCGAATATTGTGCCTTGGCAGATGATCTGTGAAGAGAAGGGCGCGACACTTAAAGTGATCCCTATTAATGATGCGGGTGAATTACGATTAGATGAATATGTGGCGATGCTAGATGATCGTGTGAAAATTGTCTCTGTAACGCAAGTCTCTAATGTCCTAGGAACCATCAATGATGTGAAGTTTATTGTTGATGAAGCACACAAGGTTGGGGCAAAAGTATTAATTGATGGTGCGCAAGGCGCAGTTCATCAGCCACTTGATGTTATGGCATTAGATGCGGATTTTTATGTTTTCTCAGCGCATAAGCTTTATGGGCCAACGGGCGTGGGAATTCTATACGGAAAGCGTGAGCTGTTAGAGGCGATGCCACCTTATCAAACAGGGGGCGATATGATCGATGTTGTGACATTTGAAAAAACAACCTTTGCACCATTGCCGAATAAGTTTGAAGCAGGAACGCCAAACATTGCCGGTGTTATTGCTTTTGGTGAAGCGATGAAGTGGGTGGAATCTGTCGGATTTGAGACGATAGTGGCTCATGAAGATGCATTGCTCGCTTATGCGATGGAGCAGCTTGCAGAAATACCGGAAGTTCGTGTGATTGGTACGGCAAAAGAGAAAGCGGGCGTAATATCTTTTGTTGTAAAAGGAATTCATCCGCATGATATCGGAACGTTGTTAGATCATGAAGGTGTTGCGGTGAGAGTTGGGCATCATTGTGCGCAACCTCTGATGAAGCGTATGAAAGTGCCAGCGACGGCTAGAATGTCATTTGGTGTTTATAGTACTAGTGAAGAAGTTGATCGCTTAGTTGCCGGCTTAAAGAAAATTATTTCATTATTTGCTTAGTTGCTAGTTGTAGCGCCATTGAAAGTAGAGCTATTTACTAGTTCAGTTAGCCTATTAAAAAATCCCGAAAGAGCCGCTTATCGGGATTTTTTGTTAAGGGTCATTTGATGATCCATAGCGAGCTATCAATATAGGTTGTTTTAAATGCGGATTGATAGAGATACTTAGGGAGCGCATGCTTGAATGTTCCATGACTCATGAACATATTTTGCAATTCCTAGCTTACCTAGTCGCCATCGCGTTATTGATGAGGTATTAAGGGGTAGTCTTCCGCTCGAAGTTTAGTGATAATTCTTGCTCCTGAGCCAGTTAAAAAATCACCGATAGGTGTTCCAACGAGACCTTCCATTGGTACGCCGCTACGAAATTGAGAGGTAGGTTGTTTTTGAATGAAAGCGATAGCTTCTTGTAGCGTGCCCTCTAAGATAAGTGGGGCAACTTCTAAGTGGAGATTTTCAGCGATCATTTCCACTACGTGCCGATCGCAGTATTTACCATCCATTGCGATGACATCAAATAGAACAAAGTCCACGCCATCTTTTTTGTATTGGCTACCTCTAGGCTCTTCGATGCGTTCGCCATAGCCTTCTCCAACTAGAATACAGCCAGGATATAGATGTTTTGCGATCTCTTCTTTTTGAAAGAGTTTTACTAAATGTTCTAATAGGTGTGGTGGAATTTGAGAGTTATTATTACGTCCTAGAATAGTTATCTCTTCACCACTCCAGTGCAATCTAATATTCACACCATCAATTTTTTCACTAAAGCGCCAAGTAAGGTCTTTTAAAAGCTCAACATGTTTTTCTTGGAACTCTCCTTCCATTAGCTTTCCATTTTTTCGTTTGAATATGTTTTCAACTTTATGATATCTCTGCATTATTTCTCCTCTATATGATTGAACAGAGGATTATAGGCTAGATCTCTCTTTTTACCAAAATCATAAGAGAGAAGAAACGTAATGTAGAGAGTAGAGGATATTTGTGGAGATGTTAGAGATCTATAATGGGGGAGAGGGATCTATATGGTTAAAGCGTTATTGAGATAAATATGTATACCCATAAATTAAGGGACGATATCAGTAAAAGTTAAGGCTTCAGCGATTAACAGTAGTAATAAGTTAACTTTGATCATTTAAAAACTTCCCTTAAGACATTCAACAAAGAATATCGTAGTTAGCAGAATTGTAATTCCTCAGTTGCCGGCATTCGCGGGTATTGGTTCGGGGTCTTTATTCCGGCGATGGTTCGGCTCTGAGCGCCGAGCAGTGGGTAAGTCGATATAGAGTGTTATATATATCGTCAGCATCGTTAGGAAACTCTATTAACTAATATCAATAGAGGGCTAACTAGTGGAATCGTGACTCCCTAGTTGCCGGCATTCGCGGGTATTGGTTCGGGGTCTTTATTCCGGCGATGGTTCGGCTCTGAGCGCCGAGCAGTGGGTAAGTCGATGTAGAGTGTTATATATATCGTCAGCATCGTTAGGAAACTCTACTAACTAATATCAATAGGGGGCTAACTAGTGGAATCGTGACTCCCTAGTTGCCGGCATACGCAGGTACTGCTTCGGGATCTTTCTTCCGGCAATGATTCGGCTTTAAATGCCGTGCAGTATTTCGGTTTAGTTCGATGGATTTAAAGTTTTTGAAGGATTTTGGAAAAACTTTGAAAATAAAAGAGAGATAAAACAGTCATTTAAGGTTAGAGGAGACCAGTGTCTAAAACTCAGTCAGAAATTTGCTTGCCAAAATAAAAAAAGAGCGTAAGATACACCACTCATTCAGACGGCAACGTTGAAGATGATTCGGTAGAAGCCCAGTTCTCTAGTAGTTTCTTTGCTTCTCTCTTTTAAGTTTAAGTTCAGTTTTAGTAGTCTTTAAAATTGAATCGGTGCTTAAAAAGAGGTCAAAAATAAAATTGACACGAGCGAATCACTTCTGTAATATAGTTCGTCTGCTCAGGGCGGTGATGCAATCACCGGGCAGTAATCGAGAAGGTTACAACGCTTAGTTAAACTCCCTGAAGTTCTTTAACAATTTAATCTTAAGTAAGTTTGTATGGGGGCTTGTATGTTTTTGCGATAGCAAAAAATATAAGTCTAACCACGAACAATTCCAGCAACTATTTTTTTATAATGGGAATAGTAGCAGTAATT
>JASLEF010000209.1 GCA_030151245.1 Ignatzschineria sp.
GAGCGCTTGGAGACAATAAGTACACTTACTTGCTAGATAAAGGGCAGTATGGAAATATTAAGTTTTTGCATCTAGATCGGATCGATTTTGATAAGGTTTTTGAAGAATTGTTGAATATATTTGTGATTAGAGGGGAAGAAACGCTCCACTTAATGACAATTTATGATCTGTTTCATAAGGCTTTAGTGAGTGATTACTATTTACTACGTTATATTATCCGAGCCTTTGGCGAAGATTATGGTTTTTACTTTAATGGTAAATCCCAAGTTGATAATGTGAGCCTAAATCAAGAAGCTAAAACCATTAATCAGGCAGACTTAGTTGTCGCTGAGATGAATGATCTTGAAAGGGGACTTACAAAAGAGGAGATCTCCCAGCTATTAAAGAGTAAAAGTACTAATCATGCCTCTTTCTATCTGGATAAATTAATGGAAGAAGGGCGCGTTGTAAGAATAGATCATATGCTCTATTCAACACCGGCGGTGGCTTATCGAGATGTGGATTTAGATAGGATCTTAACGGCGCTTGGGGAATTAATTGATAATACAGATAAGCCTATCGATTACTCTTATTTTGAGTATCTCTTAAATGAGGAGCTAGATTTAGATTATTCTATGTATTTTTATGCATCTATTGCCCGTAAATATGCGCAAGAACGTGGTTGGTTCCGTAAGCAGTTTCTCTTTAGTAATCAAGAGATTCCCTATTCCAATGTTGCAGATATTATCGCGGAAGTGTGTGATATAGAAGATGATATCAATCAACGATTAAATGCGTTAAAAAAACATGTTTATATCGTGGATGAGAGAGGGAAGAGTGCGATTTATCAAAATATGAATAAAAACAATCAATCAAATACAGCGTAATGTTTGTTATGATCTGACTCATATATCAAAAAAAATACTCATAAGAGACATTTCTGCAAGTGTTGTTAGTAATCGGGTTTTGTGCGATAGCGATTTAACCTCTGCTTTTAAAGCAGATAGATTGCAATCGATTATTAAAATTCAGAATTACAATTTAGAATTAAAAATAGATACTTATAAGATATTTATATTGTTTTGAGTTTATGAAACATATAAACAATATAAACCGTTATAAAACGGATAAGTATATGACTGATCTAAGTGGTTTTTAGAGTAATTGCCGGCATTTTGAGAAGAAGGCAAGCAATAGAGATCGCTTTATCAATATAAAATATAGGACGTTATAAAGTATTATGGCAATTAAAAAAACAGAATTATACTCCTCCCTTTGGGCAAGCTGTGATGAGCTTCGTGGGGGAATGGATGCGAGCCAATATAAAGACTATGTCTTAACGATGCTCTTTTTGAAATATGTTTCTGATAAGTATAAAGGCGATGAGTATGGCATGATTCTTGTGCCAGAAGGCGCAAGTTATGATGATATCTCGCTCTTAAAGGGTGATAAAGAGATTGGTGATAAGCTCAATAAGATCATTAGTAAAATTGCTGAAGAGAATGACCTTAAAGGCGTGATTGATATTGCGGACTTTAATGACGAGGATAAACTCGGCAAGGGTCAAGATATGATTGATCGCTTAACGAAACTGGTCGGGATTTTTGAAGGGCTGGATCTCTCAAGTAATCGCGCAGATGGCGATGATTTACTCGGTGATGCGTATGAATACTTGATGCGTCACTTTGCGACGGAATCAGGCAAGTCTAAAGGGCAGTTCTATACGCCAGCGGAAGTATCGCGCATTTTGGCAAAAGTGATCGGGATTGGGGGCGATACCACGCAAGATATGACTGTGTACGACCCAACATGCGGATCGGGATCGCTCCTTTTAAAAGCCAGTGATGAAGCACCGAGAGGGCTTACGATTTATGGGCAGGAGATGGATAACGCTACGAGCGCTCTTGCGAAGATGAATATGATTCTTCATGATAATGCGACAGCAAAGATCTGGAATGATAATACGCTCTCAGCGCCACAATGGAAAGAAGCCAATGGCGACTTGAAGATGTTTGATTTTGCGGTTGCGAACCCCCCTTTTTCGAGTAAAAACTGGACGAATGGCTTAAATGTTGAGAGCGATGAGTTTGGGCGCTTTACATGGGGAACTCCGCCGGATAAAAATGGGGATTATGCCTTTTTACTGCATATTCTTAAAAGCTTAAAAAGCACTGGGAAAGGCGCAGTTATCTTGCCTCATGGTGTGCTCTTTAGGGGTAATGCTGAAGCGCGGATTCGGGAGAATTTAGTAAAGCAGGGATATATCAAAGGCATTATTGGCTTGCCGGCAAACCTCTTCTACGGAACGGGTATTCCGGCATGTGTGATCGTGATTGATAAGGAAGGCGCAGATTCACGCGATCAGATCTTTATGGTGGATGGCAGTAAGGGCTTTATTAAAGAGGGCAATAAAAACCGCCTTCGTAGCCAAGACGTGCATAAGATCGTGGATGTCTTTAATGATGGGTTAGAGATTCCTAAATATAGCCGAATGGTGCCATTGTCAGAAATTGAAGAAAATGAATTTAACCTCAATATTCCTCGTTATATCGATTCGAGTGATGCAGAGGATTTACATGATCTTACCGCGCATCTAAATGGCGGGATTCCTAATCGGGATATTGAGAGCCTTAATGGATATTGGGAGGTTTTCCCAACCCTTCAAAAAACACTCTTTAAACCGCTTCGTGAAGGATATAGCGAGGGGATCTTTGAAGCCAGCGATGTAAAAAATGCAATTTTGAATCATGAAGAGTTTAAAGCCTTTGCCATAGAGAGCCTTCAGCCCTTTACTGCATGGGCAAAAGCGAGTGATTTAAAATCGATCGCTGTGGGCGACTTGCCTAAAGCATGGATTGATAAGATCAGCCACTCACTATTGGCGAGTTATGCAAAGATGCCTCTTCTTGATAAATACGATATCTATCAGATTCTGATGAGCTATTGGGCCGAAACGATGCAAGATGATGTTTATGTGCTGACACAAGCAGGTTGGGAAAGTGGTAAAACGCTTCGTGAAATCATCGTGAAAAAGGGCGAGAAATCCACAGAAACGCCGGACTTAGTGATCAATAAAAAACGCTATATCGCAGAGTTGATTTCGCCGGCAATCATTGTGACGCGTTACTTTAAAGCGGAGCAAACAGCGGTAAATGACGCACAATCTCTACTGGATGAAGCTAGCCAAACCTTAGAGAGCTTTATAGAAGAACATAGTGGTGAGGACGGTTTATTGGCAGAAGCGCTGAATGATAAAGATAAGATCACAAAAGCATCACTCACTGCCCGTGCAAAAGTGGCCACAGATCCTGAAGAGATCAAAACCCTGAAACAAACCCTAAAGTATTTTGATGCTGAAACCAAAGCAAAATCAGCGGTAAAAACGCATCAAGAAGCATTAGATTTGGCGGTGTTTAAACAGTATCCCAAGTTAAGCATTGAGGAATGCCAATCCTTGATTGTGGAAGATAAATGGCTCGGAGCGTTAGAGGCGAACATCGTGGCAGAGATCGAGCGTGTTACGCAACAGCTCGCCAATCGTGTGAAAGAGTTGGAAGAACGCTACGCCGATGCATTGCCGGCAATCGAAGATTCGATTGAGGCATTAAGCGATAAAGTCTCAGCACATCTTAAAGCGATGGGATTGGAGTGGTCGTTATGATGAAACAGAATCACGAAGTATCCAAAGTGCCAGAAGGTTATAAGCAGACAGAAGTTGGGATTATTCCTGAGGATTGGGAAATTAAAACTCTAGGAGAAATTGCCATAGTTAAATCTGGCGGGACACCTTCAACTAATATTTCCCAATACTGGGATGGGAAGGTAGCATGGTGTACGCCAACCGACATAACCTCTTTGAGTGGAAAATATTTATTAAATACGGCTAGAACGATTAGTAAAGAGGGATTACAAAACTCTTCCGCTGAATTATTACCAACAAATACTATTGTAATGACATCAAGAGCAACTATTGGAGAATGTGCTATTGCGAAGGTAGAGCTGGCTACAAATCAAGGCTTTAAAAATTTTATATGTAGTGATGTTATTAGTTATGAGTTTTTATTTTATTTGCTAACATCTTTAAAAGATAGTTTTATTAGTCTTTGCAGTGGTAGTACATTTTTAGAAATTAGTACAACGCAAATACGTAAGTTTTCTGTAAATATTCCAACATTAAAAGAACAAACCGCCATCGCCAATGCCTTATCGGATGTGGATGCCTTAATTGCGGAGCTTGAGAAATTAATCGCTAAAAAAGAGGCGATTAAAACGGGGGCAATGCAACAGCTCTTAACAGGACGAACCCGTTTACCACAATTTGCCAAGCGAGAAGATGGAACGCCCAAAGGCTACAAGACTAGCGAATTTGGGGAGATTCCTGAGGATTGGGAGGTTGTTAGTCTAGATAGTATTTGTAGTTATCAAAATGGACAAGCACAAGAATCTAGATTTAATTCTCAAAGTGGTTACAAGGTCATTTCGATTGGTAATTTTTCGGAAAAAGGTAGATACCTTGAAGGAAGTAACTATATTCAAAGAGGTTTAAAGTCAGAGATTAATCGGTTTATTTTAAATAAAAATGACTTGGCTATGATTCTTAATGATAAAACAGCGGTTGGGACAATATTGGGGCGGGTAATATACATTAATCAAGATGATACTTATGTGATGAATCAAAGAACCATGCGTTTGACGTGTAATGAGAAAGTGAATTCTTTTTACTTATCCTATCTTTTGAATTCAGATGATGTTCATAGACGAATAGTAGGCATGTCAAAACCAGGTACTCAAATATATATAAATACGGATGATGTACTTAGGTTTGAGGTTTTCATTCCTATGAGAATAAAAGAACAAACCGCCATCGCCGAAATCCTTTCCGATATGGACTCTGAGATCGAAGCCTTAGAGAAGCGCCTTGATAAAACAAAGACCTTAAAGCAAGGGATGATGCAGGAGCTCTTAACTGGGCGAACGCGGTTGGTGTAGTGCGATGAGTCAAGATCAACGTCATTCTATTGAGACCGTTAAGGCGCTTTTGAGCCTTAACGATCTTTCCTTGCCAGTTTATCAGCGCCCTTATAAGTGGGGAGAGAAGCAGGTTCAACAGCTTTT
>JASLEF010000210.1 GCA_030151245.1 Ignatzschineria sp.
AAAGTTCTGCAAAGCGATTCTGTTGCCATGGTTTCGATACCGATCCCGCGTTGGTAAAAGTAAGCCCGCCATTGGGGTTCTAAAAATTGCATCTGATTGCCAGTACCAATCAGAATGACCGTAGGTTTACGGTTCACCCAGGCTTCAAAATGTGCCTCAGTAAGTTCTTCGAATCTGTTAGGAAGTAGTGTGGGATCTGTAGAGATCTCTTTGTTTTGGAGCAAAATAGGGGTATCTTTCCATTCTGTTTCATCATTAAGACGAAAGAAGTTAGGCGCGTAGCCCTTAATGTGAAGATTATCTGTGGTTTCGCGCTGGATTGTAGAACCGGATCCTGGTGGGGGATTTTTATGCATGAGCTGCCTCCTTAATTAATTCAAAGAATTCTGCTTGGTCTTTGACGTGATAGAGTTTTTCCGCATCTATTGTAACGCCATATTTCTCCGCGATCATCTCATATAAGCTTAAACGATGCTCAATAAGTCTTGGGAAGATCCAGCGTGTAAACGCTGCAGGGCTGATCTCATTGGCCGAAGTTAATCCTTGTTCCTGAAGATAAATATCGATCTGTGGCAATAAAAAGTCCCGTTGGTAATAGAGCGGTTTCGGATGTGTTTGCGCTCGCTCGATGACATAGTTTTTAGCCGCTTCTGAAGCTTTGATATAAACCAGTAGTGAGTTTGTCCCAATCAGCTCCCAGCTGGCATCATCTTGTAATTCACAAAAGCTACCGCTGGTATCAATAATAAAGTTAGGAAACCCTAAGATATTTTTTGCTTTTGCCATAAAGTAGGGAACATCTTTCACCGCATTAATTTCTGCTAAGCGATGTTTCTCTAAACGCTCTAAAAAAAGATCCAGATTGACGCCGCCTTCGCTTTCAGCACCGATCATGCCAAGATAGGCCGATAAGGGTGCGAGATTATCTACCGTTAGCTGAGATTTTACTGAAATTGCGCCTTCTTTAATGAGCTTCGCTAAGGCGGGTTGTTGCATTGCTTCTTCTGTTAAAAAATCATGTATTTCTTCCCCTAAATGGTGGTCACCAATCCGATAGTCGATAGAATAATGGAACCAGTCACTCTTGGGGAGTTTTTTGGAAAGATGGGTTTTACCAACGCCACTCATACCCATGAGTGCAATTTTTTTATGAGGCGTATTGAGAAATTTTTCAACAAGATCTTTTTTCATAAGTTAAGGGTCAATTGTCATTAGTCATTAATAAGGAACGAAGCATCTTTACCACGTGAAAATTCGTAGCGATTCATCTTACCAAAGATTATTTAAGTTGATAGAAGTATCTTATAACTTCCCGCTTTTTAATGGTTATTAAGATGAGCTCTTATCCCTTTCAAGGATCTTTAGAGCAAAGGATCGTGATGAAAAGTTTTTTTGCTTGAAAAGGTTCAGCAAAAGTGAAAAAAATACCGTAGAATAGGCAGGTTTAAAAAATGATTTTATAATGCGTTTTGTAAAGAATTAGAACAGATTCGTATGAGCCTAAATAATGGGCTGATGGGAGATCTGCAAAAAGAGATGGAAAAAATGATTGAGCTGAAGCACTTAAACTATTTTTATGGTGATACACAAGTCCTATTTGATGTATCGATTAAGGCAAATGAGGGTGAGATCGTTGTATTGTTAGGGCCCAGTGGTGCCGGCAAGAGCTCTTTATTAAGAATATTAAATATTTTAGAGCGTCCGAAAGAGGGCGCTTTGGATATTGCAGGATTTAACTTCGATTTTTCTCAAAGTATTTCGGAGAAGACGATCCGCGATCTGCGTCAAAAAGTCGGCATGATCTTCCAACAATATCATTTATGGCCTCATCGAACGGTCTTACAGAATTTGACTTACGCGCCGGTAAAGCTTGGGAAAATGAATCAAGCACAAGCAAGTCAACGAGGACTTGAAGCCTTGAAGTCTTTAAAACTTGATGGATTAGAAGGACGTTACCCACTAAAACTCTCCGGCGGACAGCAGCAGCGTGTGGCGATTGCGAGAGCATTAATGATGGACCCGGATGTTTTGCTTTTTGATGAGCCGACTGCTGCGCTTGACCCAGAAATCACCTCACAAGTGGCAACCATTATTGAGGAGCTGGCGAAGACAGGGATTACTCAAATTGTGGTGACTCATGATGTCGATTTTGCAAAACGTATCGCAACATATGTGGTTTATATGGAAAATGGTAAAGTTGTCGAAGAGGGCGATGCTACCATGTTTACGGCTCCAAAAACCGATGAATTTAAACAGTATCTTTCCCATTAATTCGGGCTATACTGCTAGCTGAATGTACTGAAAAAAGACTCAGTAATGTATGAAGACGTTAAAAATAAGATCAAATGGAGTAGAGTTATGAAAAAGAAATTAGGATTATTGCTTGTGGCTGCGGGCCTTTTAAGTGGCAGTGTTGCGCTTGCGCAAGAGAAGTTAACGATCGGTACCAACCCTGCTTACCCACCTTTTGAGTATAAGGGTGAGAATAATGAGCTGTTAGGCTTTGATATCGACTTAATGAATGAAGTCTGTTCAGTTTTAGAGAAAGAGTGTGTCTACTCTGAGCAAGAGTTTGATGCGTTAATTCCGAATCTTCGTCTTCGTCGTTATGATGCGGTTATTTCTGGAATGGATATTACGGAAGAGCGTGCAAAACAGTTAGCATTTAGCGACCCTTACTATCAAAACTACTCGATCTATATCACAACAGCAGATAAAGCTGATGGGATTAAGAATATCGAAGATGTGAAAATTGGGGTGCTTTCAGGTTCAACGCATCAGCAATATATTCGCGATACCTATAAAGGTGCTAACGTCTCTGTTTACCCACAATACCCTTCAGCAATGAGCGACTTAACTTTAGGCCGTGTTGATGTCGTGTTTGGAGATGGGGAAGTGGTTCGTGATTATATTAAAGAGAACGATAAACTGGTGATGGTAGGTGAGAAGGTGACGGATCCTAAATACTTTGGTCAAGGTTTAGGGATTGGTGTCGGTCTTCGTAATAAAGCGCTGGTAGAAGAGATTAACGGGGCGCTTGAAACCATTAAAGAGAATGGTAAATATGATGAAATCTATAAAAAATGGTTTGATCAATAGGATTATTAAGCAGTGATTAGACGAAAAGCGATGGCAACCTCATCGCTTTTTGTTTGTAAATAGAGGAAGCAGTGTGAGTGGTATAACCAATTTTTTTGATATTTTTTCGAGTAGCTATTTTCAAGCAATGCTCGTGGCTGCAAAAACGACAATCTCGTTAGCAATTGTGGCGTTAGTCTTAGGATTTTTATGGGCCAATATATTAGCCTTATTGGAGTTGAGTCGATGGCGAATTGTCAGGTGGCCTGTGACCTTTTTTGTCTCGATTGTTCGCTCGCTTCCTGAGCTAATTGTCATCTTTTTAATTGGACTTGGACTGCCTTATCTCTTTTTAGAATTTGAAGATGTCTTACCGGTCAGTGTGGTAGATGCTTATTTTAGCTTGCTCGATACCTATGGGGAGTACCTCTTCTTCGGATTAGGAGCTTTTGCACTCTCCTTAATTTACGCTTCTTACGCATCGCAGACGATTCGAGGTGCGCTCTTAGCAGTCCCTAGAGATCAATGGAATTCTGGTGCAGTGCTTGGGTTATCAAAACCTGCGACATTCTTTTATATTGTGATGCCGCAGATGTGGCGTCATGCTTTCCCGGGATTAAGTAATCAATGGTTAGTGTTACTCAAAGATACGGCGCTAGTATCGTTGATTGGCGTTCATGAATTGATGAAAGAGACTGATTATATCTACAGTGCGACTGCGGATGGTTTTACTTGGTATGCCATGGCCGCATTGATCTATCTGGTGATTTCGCTAGTAAGTCAGAAGTTACAAGATTTACTCTATAACCGTATTACTAAATACGATCAAGAGCCGGCGAAATAGGAGCGACCATGTTAGATCATTTTATATTTATTTTAGAAGGTGTTCCGCTGAGTTTAGCTTTAACGATCGCGGCACTATTTTTTGGGTTTGTGTTAGCCATCATCTATACCGGCGTTTTAACTCTTTGGGAAGGCAAGATCCCGGCGAGATTAATGAGAGGATTTATTATCTTCTTCACCGGCACACCCTTACTAGTACAGATTTTCCTTTTTTATACAGGACCGGGGCAATTTGCTTTTATAAAAGAGAGTTTTTTATGGTCGCTATTCTCACAAGCCTGGTTTTGTGCTGTTTTAGCCTTATCTTTAAACTCCGCTGCCTATACGGCGCAGCTCTTTTATGGGGCCGTAAAGAATATCTCTAAGAATCAGTGGGAAGCTTGTTTAGCATTGGGGATGAGTCGTTTTGAAGCGATGAAAATCCTTATTCCTTTAGCATTACGCCGGGCACTTCCGAGCTATTCTAACGAGATTGTTTTGATCTTTAAGAGCACCTCGTTAGTTCAAGGGATCACCTTATTGGATATTATGGGGCGCGCACGAGAGCTCTCAGGGCAGACCTATGACTCAATCACCTATTATGCAATGGCAGGGGTGATCTATCTCGCGATTAATGCGGTGCTGATTATGATCGCTAAGCTGATGGAGAAACG
>JASLEF010000032.1 GCA_030151245.1 Ignatzschineria sp.
CTTCTCTTTTTAAGATTATTATAGTGCTGGACAAATAGATGAAAAATGACTCTCGCTAGCACCATCTAAATCTGCCTCACATCCCATAGCCCCTAACCATCCCTCTCATTTCCCACAAAAGCTATCTCAATGTCGACACGCCCCCCTTAACAAGGGCACAACATATCCCCTATACACCACCACACAAATGCTGAATGCCCAATAAATAATGGGCATTAACCTAGAACCTAGATTTTTTCTAGCAACAAAAAAGCGCCTCCCAATCGGAGACGCTTTATCAACGCATTTCATTCTATTCACATAGAATTATTTACGGTTCATCATGTGAATTGCACTTTTATGAATCCCATGAGCCGCTTCCATCACGCTTTCAGCGAGTGTTGGATGCGCATGCATTGTGCTTGCAAGATCTTCAGATGTGCCGCCGAACTCAAGTACGATCACTGCTTCGTGAATCAATTCTGAGGCATTAGGCCCTACAATATGAACCCCTAGTAATTTATCAGTTTTTGCATCTGCAATCACTTTCACTAAACCTTCGGTTGAACCCATTGCTTTTGCTCGACCTGATGCCGCAAATGGGAATGAGCTTGTCATCACGTCAATGCCTTCTGCTTTACATTGCTCTTGTGTTTTACCTGCCCAAGCAATTTCAGGATGAGTATAGATAACCCAAGGCACAGCATCATAGTTTACACGACCGTATTGACCCGCAATTCGCTGCGCAACCGCAATACCTTCTGCTGAACCTTTATGTGCAAGCATAGGTCCACGTACTAAGTCACCAATTGCCCAGACATTGGCAATATTTGTTTTACAATGATCATCTGCTTTGACTAAACGACCATCCATTTCAAGACCGACCGCTTCATCAACGATACCATCAGTGAATGCTTTACGACCAACCGCCACTAAGAGATAATCAAAAGTCTCTTCATGATCTCCTGTTTTGTCTGTGTATTTCACGATAACATCTTTATCGCTTGCCTTAGACTCCGTCACTTTTGCACCTAAACGGATATCTAAACCTTGCTTTTTAAAATGTTTTGCCGCATCTTTTGCAATTTGCTGATCTGCTGCGGAAAGGAAGTTATCCATCGCTTCAAAGATCACAACTTCAGCACCTAAACGTGCCCAGACACTAGCCATTTCAAGACCAATCACACCCGCACCAATCACCCCTAAACGTTTTGGTACTTCTGTTAAGTTCAGCGCGCCTTCAGAATCGATAATACGCTTGTTATCTACGACTGCTGACGGGATATCCATTGGTACTGAACCTGTTGCTAAAACAACATCTTTTGCTTGATAAGTTTCAACTTTACCATCATGTCCCGTCACTTCAACTTCATTGTTTTTAAGAAGTTTTCCCGTTCCTTGAAGCCATTCAACTTTATTCGCTTGGAATAACATTGCGATACCAGACGTTAATTCTGTCACAATCTTATCTTTACGCTCAATCATGCCCTTTGGATCCATCTTGATATCACCCACGGTAATACCATGCTCTGCGCTCGCATCTTTCGCTGTGGCATAAAGACCAGAAGATTCAAGTAATGCTTTTGAAGGAATACAACCCACGTTTAAACAGGTTCCACCTAATGCCGGCTTTCCAGATTTTCCAATCCATTTCTCAACACAAGCTGTTTTAAGACCAAGCTGCGCTGCACGAATAGCATTCACATAACCTGCAGGACCACCACCGATTACGATTACATCAAATTCTTTCTTTGCCATCTGTATATTCTCCTTGAAAAAGATCCTTTATCATCATATTGAACAATAAAGGATCTCTACAATATATATTAATGTTTTTTATGAAGTATCAGGTCAGATTACAGCTCTAAAAGCATGCTTGCTGGATCTTCAAGTGACTCTTTGATCGATACTAAGAAGCCAACAGCTTCTGCACCATCAATAATTCTATGGTCATAAGAGTGTGCAAGATACATCATTGGCGCAGCAATGATTTGGCCATCTTTGACAATTGGACGCTCGTAAGTATTATGCATTCCTAAAATACCACTTTGTGGTGGGTTCAGGATTGGCGTTGAGAGCATTGATCCAAACACACCACCGTTAGTAATTGTGAATGTTCCACCTGTCATCTCTTCGATTGTGAGTGTACCCTCTTTCGCTTTTGTCGCATACTCGATAATTTGCTTTTCAATATCAGCTAAGCTTAATTGATCTGCATTACGGATAATAGGGACAACTAAACCGCGCGGAGAAGAGACTGCAATACCGATATCAAAATAACCGTGGTACACAATATCATTACCATCAATTGACGCATTAACAGCAGGATACTTTTTAAGTGCCTCAACCGCAGCTTTCACGAAGAATGACATGAAGCCTAATTTAACACCATGCGTTTTAATAAAACGGTCTTGGTATTTCTTACGCATACTCATCACAGGTTCCATGTTGAGCTCATTGAATGTCGTCAACATTGCTGTTGTATTCTTCGCATCAAGTAGACGCTCCGCAATACGTGCACGTAAACGTGTCATTGGAACACGCTTCTCTACGCGCTCACCCGTTGGTACAGAGGCTACTGCTGGTGCTTTAGCAGCCGGTGCAGCTTTTGCCCCACCATTTTTCATAAAATTCTCAATATCTTCTTTTAAATGGCGACCATTTTTACCAGTTGCTGGAATTTTTGAGATATCTAATTTATTTTCTTCTACTAAACGGCGAACGGTTGGAGACATGCCAATCTCATCGTCACTCTCTGCTGCCGCTTCTGCTTTTGTCTCTTGCGCTTTCGGTGCATCACCTGCTGCTGGCGCTTCGCCGGCTTCAATAATTGCGAGTACTGTACCTTCAGTAACGTCTGTGCCTTCTTCTACTTTAATCTCTTTAAGAACACCGCTGACCGTTGCAGGAACTTCAAGCATGACTTTATCTGTTTCGAGATCAACAAGGTTTTCACCCTCTTCAATGAACTCGCCGACTTGTTTGTGCCATGCTGAAAGTAACGCATCTGCCACTGACTCAGGTAATACCGGAACTTTAATTTCAATACTCATGGATTTTCTCCTATGTAAAATAATTCTGAATTCTAATAAATAAGTTTAATTACTATTGTGAATTGTAGTTGCTCTAAATAGCTTTTAAGAATCAGTAAGCACGCGGAATGGAGCGTACTTACTCTCTAATTCTTCTATTTCTCACTATTCCGCTAACGGGATGATTGCATCTAAAAGCGCTTTCTCTTGTGCCGCATGAATATGGCTATAACCAACCGCTGGTGCAGCTGCTGCGGGTCTTGTTACGAAGATTAAAGTTTGCGCAGCTGCGACAATATTTTCTAAATATGGGCGAACAAACGTTGCGTAACCTTGGTTTAGCGGCTCATCTTGAAGGAAGATCACTTCTTTAGCATTAGGATACTTCGCAAGCTCAGCTTCGATCGCTTTTGTTGGGAATGGATAGATCTCTTCTAAACGAATAATCGCTGTCTGCTGATCTTTTGCAGCTTCACGGCGATCTCTAATATCATAGAAAATCTTCCCTACAGAGATGACAACACGATCAACTTTTGCCGCATCGATAGTATCAATTTCTGGCAATACTGAACGGAATGTACCTGTTGCCAAGTCTTCAAGCGTATTCACAGCTTGACGATGACGGAGCAAGCTCTTCGGAGTCATCACAATAAGTGGTTTACGGTAATCTTGATGCATTTGGCGGCGGAACATATGGAATGCTTGCGCCGGCGTTGTAGGCACTACGAAGCTCATATTATTCTCAGCACAAAGCTCTAAGAAGCGCTCAGGTCTTGCAGATGAATGCTCAGGACCTTGACCTTCATAACCGTGAGGTAACAACATCACTAAACCGTTATAACGGTTCCATTTAGTCTCACCCGCAGCAATAAACTGGTCAATCACAACCTGCGCACCATTCACGAAGTCTCCGAACTGCGCTTCCCAAATCACTAATGCATTAGGCTCAGTCGCTGCATAACCAAACTCAAATCCAAGAACTCCCGCCTCTGAGAGAATCGAGTCAATCACTGTGAAGTTTGCTTGATCTTTTGTTAAGTGCTGTAACGGAATGTAGGTATCCCCATCTTCTTGATTATGATATACCGCATGACGGTGGAAGAATGTACCACGACCAGAATCTTGTCCTGTAATACGAATCGGATAACCTTCTTCAAGAAGTGTCGCATAAGCCATCACCTCAGCAAAACCCCAATCCATCTCCATTTCACCTTCTCCCATTTTGAGACGATTTTCATGGATTCTTTGGACACGATTATGAAGCTTTAAGCCCTCTGGGAGCTTATCCATAATGCGAGCAATTTCGGTTAATCTTGATACTACAACACCGGTTTCAGGGACTACTGCACCCTCTTCGTCAAAGCGATCATGCATTCTTGAGATCTTTTCCCATTTTTGCTTATAAGTGCTATTGATCGACTCAACCGTTGGGAAGCCCACTGGCTTACCCTCTTCTAACTTATCACGATACTCTTTGGTATAAGCTTTGAAATCATCTTCAGTAATCACACCTTGCGCAATCAAACGATCAGCATAGATACGTGCTGGTGTTTTATGGCTACGTACTTTTTTATACATCATAGGCTGTGTTGCTGATGGTTCATCCGCTTCGTTATGTCCTAGTTTACGATAACAAACAAGGTCAATGACCACATCCTTATGGAATGTATTGCGGTAACCTAATGCTAATTGCATCACATGCTTCACTGCTTCAGGATCATCTCCATTAACATGTAAAACAGGCGCCTGAACAATCTTCGCCGCATCTGTACAATATTCAGATGATCTTGCATCTAAAAGATTGGACGTGGTAAATCCTACACGGTTATTTACAACAATATGAATCGTTCCACCGGTGGTATATCCACGTACTTGTGACATTTGCAAAGTTTCGAGTACGATACCTTGACCTGCAAATGCAGCATCACCATGAATCAATACTGGTAAAACAGTATTAAATGGCAATTGACCCGTTGGGGTACCTGCTTCAATACGACGCTCTAAACGCGCACGAACAGATCCTTCAACAACAGGGTTCACGATCTCTAAGTGAGATGGGTTAAATGCTAACGCTAAATGTACAGGAGGATTGTTAGGTGTTGCTTGTACGGATGAAGAGAAACCCATGTGGTATTTCACGTCACCTGAACCTTTCGTAAAAGTTGGTACACCATCAAACTCTGCAAAGAGTAATGAGGGCGCTTTTCCTAAAATATTTACAAGCGTATTTAAACGACCACGGTGAGCCATTCCAATGACAATCTCTTCAGCACCAAAGTTTGAAGCTCCGACAACCATCTCGTGAAGCATCGGAATTAATGCATCCCCGCCTTCTAATGAGAAACGTTTCTGACCCACATAACGAGTATGAAGATAACGCTCTAAACCATCAGCTGAAACGAGCTCTTTTAATGTCTCTTTACGCTCTTCATTCGTAAAACGATAGTTTGCTTGAACTTCTTCAAGTCTCTCACGAAGCCAAATACGCTCTTCATCGATCGTGATGTGCTCAATTTCAACACCCACGTGACCAATATAAGTACTTTTGACGGTATCTAAAATCTCCCGGAGCGTCATTTCTGACTTACCAGCTAAACCGCCCGTTCTAAATACTGTTCCCATGTCCATTTCAGTGAGACCGAAAAAGCCTGGATTTAGCTCTGGCACATTAGGAACTTCACGTAAATTAAGAGGGCATAAGTCTGCTACTTGATGCCCTCTACGGCGATATTCTCCAATAAGATTTAATACCGCAACTTGTTTTGCAAGGAATGCCTCATCGACACTTCCACCCTGTGAATGGCCGTGCTGTCGTCGCATCTCTTCAAATGCTCTTTTGATCGGTCCTTGTGCAATATCTTGCTCGCCCTTAAATTCAGCGAAATAATCCTGCCATTCTGGCGTTACAGAATTTGGATCTTCAAGATATGACTCAAACATCTCTTCGACATACGTCTGATTAGCACCATTTAGTGCCGACGTTTCTATAAACTTATCTATTAGTTTCATTGTTATCGCTCACATATATGTAGTCTAAAATTGATAGGAAATTAAAAAGAAAGAAATTGTTCCCATTATACCCGATTTTTCTCAAATTCGTGCAATATGTCCACTCCCGGATTCATTGCCTTTTTTGTTTTTTTTATTGCGAGAAAAAAGGGGATTTGAAATGCTTATTTAAAATTACCTTAATGCAAATGTGTTAGTATGTAAATCATTCACTATATTAATGTTTACTTATGGGAATAACGCATGAAACTAAATGAACTTCGGTACTTTATCGCTGTTGCTGAAGAGAGACATTTTGGGCGCGCAGCTCAAAAATGCTTCATCTCTCAACCTGCTTTATCCATTGGTATTAAGAACTTAGAAGCATCAATGGAAGTATCGCTATTTGAGCGAACCACAAATGAAGTTCTTCTCACCCCTGAAGGCGAAAAAGCGCTACCAAAGGCTAGAAGAATTTTTGAGCTCGTTGATGAGCTTTTATCATTAAGTAAAGAGTCTGATTCTATTGATGGTCGTTTCAATCTAGGCATCATTTTTACAATCGCCCCTTATCTCCTCCCTAAAATGATCCCCTCTTTAAGAGCAGCTGCACCAGAAATGCAGCTTAATCTATTTGAGAATATGACAGATAGCTTATTGCCGATGTTAAAAACAGGAGAAATTGATGCGGCGATTTTAGCACTTCCTATCGCCGACCCGACATTTGAGATCATCGAACTTTATGAAGAGCCTTTCTATGTCATCACCCCGAAAGACCATCCTCTTGCCGAAAAAGAAGTTATTTCACCAGATGAGATTCACGAATACGATCCTTTACTACTCAATATCGGTCACTGTTTCCGCGATCAAGTCTTAGATCGCTGCAAAGAGATCAATGCAACTAATTCTCACCACCACTCTTTAGAGACGCTCCGCAATATCGTCGCAGCAGGTCATCAAATTTCTGTATTACCGAAATATGCTTTAACTGATGACCACCTAGGAGAATTACTACATTACATTCCTTTCACAGAACCGGTACCCACCCGTAAAGTTGCTCTCGTTTATCGTAAAGAATTCACCCAAATGCGAAAAATTGAAACGATAGCGAAATGCATTCAAGATCTCCATCTTTAAGTCACGAAAGTCATTTATTTTCAAGGAAGAATCAGATGCTTATTGACCAATTTGGACGAAAGATTGATTATCTACGCATATCCGTGACAGATCGATGCGACCTTCGTTGCACCTACTGTATACCCAAAGGCTTTAAAGGCTTTGAAGTCAATAAAAACTGGCTGACTTTTGATGAGATTATTCGTGTCGTCACCGCTTTCTCAGCAATGGGTACCGATCATTATCGCATTACTGGCGGAGAGCCATTATTAAGAAAAAACGTGACCGAGTTGATTCAGCGCATGAAAGAGATCCCGACTATCAAAGATCTCTCTATGACAACTAATGCCACTCAATTAGAGAGGCATGCGAAAGACCTTAAAGCTGCAGGACTTGACCGACTGAATATTAGCTTAGATTCAATCAATCCTTTAACCGTCCATCAAATTACGGGAAATGACTGTATTGATAAAGTAAAACGAGGAATTTTCGCCGCCAAAGATGCCGGTTTTGAAATGATCAAAATCAATATGGTGCCGATTATGGGCGTGAATGACCATGATATCGATGCGATGATTAAGTTCTGTATGGATAATGGTTTGATCTTACGTCTCATCGAAGCAATGCCAATGGGCGAAACTGGTCAAAGTACTAAAGGCGAAGATCTCACACATTTACTTGAATCGTTGCGCCAGAAATATGGACTGGTAGATTCTAGGAGATCCTTAGGACAAGGTCCCGCAAAATATTATGAATCTCCAGACGGATCATTTACCTTTGGTCTGATCACGCCTATGAGTCAACACTTTTGTGATGCTTGTAATCGCGTGAGAATGTCAGTCGATGGCACATTATATATGTGTCTTGGACAAGAGGAAGCATTCCCATTAAGAGATATGCTACGAGATCATTGCAGTGACGATGAATTACAACAAGCCATTCGTCAGGCCATTAACTTAAAACCCCAAAAACATGAGTTCACCACCGATGCCAACAAAATCCAACGAATTATGTCGATGACCGGCGGTTAACTTGCTACACTAATTAAAACTTCATTATAAAGCGCCCAATTGATGCTTGTTGCAATGACAATTGGCGACACAAATTGGTAACATGACATGATAATTAAAATTACGGAGCGAAAAATGAGCAAGCAATACGGAGTAAAAATGACTCTTCCTAAGCACTCAACCTATCTTAGAGATAATCTTTTAGGAAAAGATTTTAGCGCTGAAAGATGGTTTGATAGTGTGGAATCTCGTCAAAAATTTTTAGATTCTTATCAAAATGATTTTGTTTACTACCGCATTGGAGATCGTCCTCGCTATCAATACGAACTTATTGAGAAGTAATCCACGCTTCCAAAAATAATACAAACTAACACCTTACAGCCAACATCAATGTTGGCTTTTTTATGTCTTTCACAAAGCCGCTGAATCCTCGCCACAAAAGAGATCTTGATGATTCCTTAAGCGCTTAAAAACGCCCCTTTCCAGCATATATCTCACCCCACCTCTTCATCATTCAAAAAAGATTAAGAACCTAAACCCCAAGCCCCGCCTGTATATTAAAAAGGGAACAAAGAAAAACCCTAATGAATTGCTTCATTAGGGTTATCTATATGGCGCGCCCAGAAGGAGTCGAACCTCCGACCGCCTGGTTCGTAGCCAGGTACTCTATCCAGCTGAGCTATGGGCGCTTAACTAAGATGGTTAGTATAGCGTATCTTT
>JASLEF010000043.1 GCA_030151245.1 Ignatzschineria sp.
TCATCTGAATAGCTCCTCTATCACTATTAATTTTTATTTTTTATCGTGTTATTTTATGGCAATCGCTCATCTCATTGAGCGAGCGATCACGGTAAAACTAAATTTTTAATCTCTGTACTCGGATCTGAACATTTTAATCCTGATTAACGCTACGTTAGAAGACAATCCATTTTGCAGCCAAAATAATAATCGGTAAGCCGATAAGCGTTCGCAGGATAAAGAGAGTAAAGAGCTCTAATATATTGAGTTTAATTTTAGATTTAAGTACGAGTGCTCCAACTTCTGTCATGTAAATAACCTGAATCACAGAGGTACAAGCAATAATAAAACGCGTCATTTCACTCTCCACCGAAGCCCCTAAAACTGCCGGCAAAAAGATATCAGCAAATCCAACTAACAATGATGGCGCTGCCGCCTTCGCATCAGGAACATTAAACCACTCTAAAATGTAATAAAACGGCAATGAAAGATAATTAAAAATCTGCGTATATTCTGATAGTGCCAGAGCCATAGTACCAATAGCAAAGACGACGGGCATTAAACCAAAATAAACATCCATTAATACAAAAATACTATCTTTTATTGCAACCACAGGCTTTGGCGCATGATCTGCTTTATTGATTGCTCTCTTCACTGCATATTGATAACTCGACATATTATCAGGCGCTTTCTCCGCAGTAGGAGCGTGTCCTGTCAAATAAACATCCTTCTTCAAACTTAATGGGGGAATTCTCGGTAAAATAACACCTATGACAATCGCAGTAAAAACAACTATTGCATAGAAGGGGATAAAATAATGAGGAATACCTAAAACTGTTGCGATTAAAAAACTAAACACTACCGAAGATATTGTAAAGTTAGTCGATATCGTTGCCGCTTCTCTTTCTGAATAGAAACCATTTTCATATTGTTGAGATGTGATAATCACGCCCACAGCACTTGAACCTAACCAGGATGCAGCAGCGTCAATAGCAGACCTACCGGGAAGTCTAAAAAATTTACTAAAAGGTTTAGATAAAATAGTCCCGATAAATTCCATCAATCCATATTCAACAAGAAATGGCATCAATAAGATAGCGAAAAAGAAAAATGGTAACAGAGTTGGGTTAAGATCGTTTAAAATCGTTCCCCCAGTATTTTTGCTATAAACCCATTCTGGTCCTATTTGGAAATAGATCATTACGATAAAAACCGAACCTATTATCCTTAATATGATCCACACAGTAGAGGGAACGAATAACTCTTTGAGCTTTCGGTTTTTTTCAAAAACTTTCGGTTTGAATATTAAAGCTAAAACAGTAATCACTGAAGATAATACAACAACAGATAATGCGATTGTTTGTAATGAATAAGCGGGCAATAGAGAACGTAGTATTCCCGCTAAAATACCTACACCAACTCCCCATTCTCCATTCCATGGGAGTGGGGTAATAAATAATAAAACGCCGATTAGCGAAAAAATAATAAATCGTTTTTTTGCCGTTCGTTTCACTTCCGCACTTGATACACTCGGACTATTCATATTTCCTCCTTACTTCGATGTTAAGATTTTATTTTTATTGATATCGAAGTATTAAAATGTTTATCTGATATTTCTTAAGAAATTCTTCAGTACCTTCTTAAAAAATTATTAATAAGCTATATTTCTTATATCGACAGTCACCCCTTACAAAATAGAAGGAATTGTTGCCGGGATTAAAATACTAGAATCAACGTGGTCAATATCCGTCACCCCAGTAAATGCAAGACTTGTCTCAAACTCTTTTTTAATAATGTCTAAAGCTTTAGCAACTCCTTTTTCACCGAAAGCCCCTAATCCATAAAGATAAGCCCGTCCTATCATTCCGCCATTAGCTCCTAATGCAATAGCTTTAAGAAGATCCTGCCCAGAACGAATTCCACTATCTAAAATAATTTCAGTAGTTTCTCCCTTTAAACTTTCAACAATCGATGGAAGAACTGTTATCGATGACAGAGCACCATCTTGCTGCCTTCCACCGTGATTACTCACTACAATCGCATCTGCTCCTAAGGCACTTGCAATGCGAGCATCTTCTGGATCTAAAATTCCTTTTATAATAAGCTTTCCTCCCCAAGCTTTTTGAATCCATTCAATATCCCGCCAGTTAAGCGAAAGATCAAACTGCTGGAGACTCCATGCTGCAAAAGATTTTCGATCATTAACCCCCTCAACATGACCCACAATATTGCCAAAATCTCTACGTTTTGTTTTCAACATATTCCAACACCAACGCTGTTTAGAAACTAAGTTAAACCAGTTTTTTAACGTAGGTTTTGGGGGAACACTCAAGCCATTTTTAATATCTTTGTGCCTTTGTCCTACCATTTGAGAGTCCAACGTGACCACTAAAGCATCACACCCAGCCATTTTAGCTCTCTCAATTAGGCGGAGTGTAAACTCACGTCCTCCTAAAACATATAACTGAAACCAAAAAGGCTGATTAACCTCTGTTTTTATATCCTCTAAAGAAGCGATACTCATTGTCGACAAAGTGTAACGAATACCAAATTTAGCAGCTGCTTTTGCCGCTAAAATCTCGCCATCAGGATGAACCATTCCGGCAAGACCAGTAGGTGCAATGACTAATGGGATTGTTGATTTCACACCAACCATTTTTTTCTCAGTCTGAATACTTGAGATATCTATGCCGACTCTTTGAATTAACTTTATATTTTGAAAATCTGCCTCATTCGCTCGATACGTTGATTCTGTCCATGCCCCGGAATCAACATAATCATAAATCATTTTAGGTACACGCTTTTGGGCGACGACTCTCAAATCCTCAATATTAGTGATTATAGTCATAATTTAATCCTGATTTTACTGCTAGCTATTACTAGTCTAATTTTTACAAAAAGTCTGATAGAGCATGCGATATTATCGATACTCTTTTAAACAATGGATTAAACTTTATGCTTTAAAAACTCTATTCTCCAAGACTTATCCTCCACCGTTAGGGGTTAAATTATTATTGTTATAATTTTTATATTTACCCCAACATAGTAGCCATGCATTCAATCATTTTTCTATAACCTAAAAATTATCTATACATATAAATATTGATATGTATAGATAATTTTTACCACTAAATCATAGGTTATTATAAATTACTAGGGAGATAGTAACTTCTTCATAAAAATCTTAATTAAAGGGGAATTAGGGTTTTTAGTAATAAGGTGATGTGATACCGAGTAAGAAAACTCTTCGCAAATAGGCTTTATGACTCCTTCCTCCACATAAGGAGCCGCATAATCTACAGGTAAATACCCTAAATGTGTTCCTGCCATAATAAAGAGTAATGTCGTCTCCATCTGCTTTGCGGTTGCCGTTAATTTAGAGGGGCGGATAGGCACAATTTCGGGATCAAGATTATAT
>JASLEF010000186.1 GCA_030151245.1 Ignatzschineria sp.
TTTTGATAGAGCAAGGATTGATTCATGCTCTTGAAAGGGTGTAGTTTCCAGTTGTTTTCATCTGCGAGTGTTGCAAGAAATAGGGATTGTTCAGAGCTCATTTTGGGAACAACAATACAAGATCCTGTGCCGGTAATATAAGGGTTGAGCCCTATGTTGTGTAGGGCATTCATGATTAAACGCATGACAGGGTAATGATGATAAATCGCCGGTAAGCAATCATTAATTGCGCGGCTTTGATCAAAATTTTTGTCTGTAAACATGAGGCTGTTTCTTGGTAGCGCTGGGCTTTCGAAGATCAGCTTTGTAGAGATATGAATGCCGGGGTTGATAAGGGTGAATTCTTCTTCGGGGATTTCAAGCGCTGTAAGTTTTTCACCAATCCCTTCTGCCCATGCACTTTTTCCGAAAATAAAGATCGGGACATCCGCGCCAAGCTTCTCACCTATTTTTATGAGCTCATCTCTAGAAAGATGTAAATCCCATAAATTATTGAGAACAACTAGCGTTGTTGCTGCATTTGAGCTGCCACCACCAATGCCGGCGCCCATTGGTAGGTTTTTGATAAGATCAACATTGACGCCTTTATCGGTATTGCTATACCTTTTTAAGGCCATGATTGCGCGGTAGATAAGATCTTCTTCTAAAGCAAAGTCAAGATGCTTATAGTTGAACTGAATTTCATGATCTTCTCTAACTTCAAAGCCGATCTCATCGAAAAGATCGGTAAATTGAAAAACTGTTTGTAGATAGTGGTAACCATTTTCTTCACGGCGAATGACTCGCAGCATGCGATTGATTTTAGCGGGAGAAGGAAAATATAGCATTAGCGAACAATCCAATTATCGATAAGGAAGCGTAAACGAATATCATTACCGCGGGTTAAGGTCATTTTTAAGGGCAGCTTCATGCTGTTTTTCTCAATCCATTCTTCATAGGTAATGGTCCAACCATCTTCCATAAAGGTTCTTGGTAATGCTGTCTTTTCATCATAAAGAATTTTTGTGTTAGGGTTATTCGTTCGACCTTTAATCCACGCCTGTGTCCCTGATACAGGCCAATTAATGCCGGTAAGGTTAGCAAAAAGGCGATCGGGATTTTTATCCTTAAAAGTCTCTTCATCAATCGTAATTGATGTCTCTTTCTCTGCCACCTCGATATCAACACGACCTTGAGCGAAGGGACCCTGAATAATAATATTGACCGCTTCATTTTTCGCTTGTTCAATAGCAAAGCTGACTTGTCCGCTTTGAGTCGGATGTTTAATTGCTGTTCTACCAAAAACTTTATAGCTCTCGGCATCCTCTAAAGTCTCATACATTGGGACAGTACAAGCAGAGAGTGTTAAAGTTGCAAAAAGGAATGGGATAATTTTTGTTCGTTTCATAGCTTTTTCAAAAAAGTTTGTTAGAATTGTTCTCGTTGATTCGGCGCAACGAGATAAAAGACTCAGATGAGTTCTATTCTACACGCTGATTTAACTTATAGACAGAAGTCTAGCTGATCAAAAAGAGTTCACAAACAGACTAGACAAACCTAAAAAGATGTTTATAATAGTTGTTCTTCTGATGGGCTATAGCCAAGCGGTAAGGCAGCGGGTTTTGATCCCGCCATCCCCAGGTTCGAATCCTGGTAGCCCAGCCATATATATAAAAGGTATTGCACTGTAATTAAGTATTGATTATGTCAAAGAAAAGATTACAATTAGCGGCAATACCTTTTTTCTATTGTAAAACCCAAAACTTCATTTAATTTATAGAGGATTCTTTGTAATGAGCAGCAAAGACCAGATGATGGTGTTTACCGGCAACGCCAATCCAGAGTTAGCTAATAAGGTAGCCAAGCATTTAGGGCTTGAGTTAGGAGATGCAACAGTAGGGCGCTTCTCAGATGGAGAAGTCATGATCTCTATCAATGAAAACGTACGTGGTAAGGATGTGTTCTTCATTCAGCCAACATGCTACCCAACAAACGATAACTTAATGGAACTCTTGGTTGCTTGTGATGCGCTTCGTCGTGCATCAGCAGGAAGAATCACTGCGGTAATTCCTTATTATGGTTACTCGCGTCAGGATCGTCGTCCACGTTCAGCACGTGTGCCGATCTCTGCAAAAGTTGTTGCAAATATGATTACAAGTGTTGGTTGTGATCGTGTTTTAACGATTGACCTTCATGCGGATCAGATCCAAGGTTTCTTTGAGATTCCTGTTGATAATATTTATGCATCATCAGTCATTCAAGCAGATATTATGAAGCATGATAGTTCTAATATTACGGTGGTTTCCCCAGATGTTGGTGGTGTTCTTCGTGCCCGTTCAGTGGCGAAGCAGATTCCTGGTGCTGATTTAGTAATTATCGATAAACGTCGTCCGGCACCAAATGTGTCTGAAGTGATGAATATTATTGGTGAAGTGGAAGGTCGTGACTGTATTATCGTTGATGATATCGTCGATACAGCGGGAACATTAGGGGCGGCGGCGAAAGTTCTTAAAGAGCGCGGCGCAAAAACAGTGAAAGCTTACTGTACACATCCTATCTTCTCAGGCAAAGCAATTTTCAATATCGAGAACTCAGGTCTTGATGAAATGATTGTGACGGATACAATCCCACTTCGTGAAGAGGCGATTGCCTGTGATAAAATCCGTGTATTATCAATCTCTGACATCATTGCGAATACTATTTTAAGAATTCATGAAGAAGAGTCAGTTAGTACATTATTTACGCTTGATTAAGTAAAAATAAACAGTATAATTATCCGAGTTGATTGGGCTATAGCCAAGCGGTAAGGCAGCGGGTTTTGATCCCGCCATCCCCAGGTTCGAATCCTGGTAGCCCAGCCATTCAATGAAAAGGCATTACGTTAAAGCGTAATGCCTTTTTGCTATGTAGGGGGTTAGCGGCGCTTTGATGATGATTGTCCTGAAGGGGTTTTAGGTAGAGAGCAGGGGGTGGGGACGAAGCATTATAAGAGTGATTGTATGGGGATTCTTATAAAATCGATTTCTCTTTCTCTTTCTCTTGGTTAAATTTTTTTAAAGACTATTGGTAGAGTGCGGAGACGTTTTACGAGGTTTTTCTTTGCGTGTTATTTGTGATGATAGTTATCGTTAAAGTGAAATAACAATAACGCGTGTTTTAACATTCCTGATCAGTTTTTGGATCATTCTTTGTATGCTTGTTGATGCTGATGTTTGGGGTGTTGATAGATTGGATGATGATAGATGGCGGTCGAGTTATCTTGAGTTATTAATAAAGTTAAGATCTATTTCTGGTTGTAGCGGTAGAGATCGTAGGTATGAAGGGATAAATGGAATGAGGGCCTCTATGGTTCGTTGTCTAAGAGAAGTGTGCGAAAGATTGTTGATGAAAATTGAGGAGAAGTTGTGAAAGCTCAGCAATCTATTGACAGCTTCTATATAATGAATGGCAGCTTATAAAGATCCTATGCTTGAGCTTTTAGATAGGATTCTTATCTTTCATTGAATTAGATGTAAAAGGGTTTGTATGACACGTAAAGTATTTTGTGTAAAGTTACAGAAAGAAGCGGATGCGATGCCAAGACAGATGTATCCTGGAGAATTAGGAAAGCAAATATTTGAAAATATCTCTAATGAAGCATGGCAAGATTGGTTGAGAGCGCAAACGATTTTAATTAATGAATATCGTATTAACCCGTTAGATCCGAAATCAAGAGAGTTTTTAGAGAAGCAGATGCATGATTTCTTCTTTGGAGAAGGTGCGGATCTTCCTGATGCGTTCAAACCGGAGTAACCGTATCATCCTGAAAGCTTATTAAGCAATTTAGGATCAGTGAAGATCGATCTTAATGGCTTGTGATCTTGCAAATATTGATGAATATGATGAAAAGACCTTGACCTCTTTTTAAATAAGGGTTAAGGTCTTTTTTATGAACAGAAAAAATTACACACTCCTACAACTACGACTTATTCTGCTGTAACCGCAATGGTTGCAGCCTAAATCTGCTTATTTATAGATTTTTGAAGTTTTTAGTTGGTGTAATTTAATGAAAGCTCCTCGCTTATTTTTAGACAATACTCTTTTTATCGACCGAATGATTCGTTGGCATGCTTTGATCTATAGCCTGCGACTATCTTTTTTGCATCCCAGATAAAAGACATTTAAGGTCATTTTATCTTGGCGGTATGCAGTTATTAGGTATTACAAGAATTTATTTTTAGCAAAAAAAAGAGCGCAAAAGCTGCGCATATAGAACAATAGGAAAAATATTATGATCACCAATCCTTCCATTAAATATCAGCGTTTTGAAGCCCCTAATTATCAAAATAGAACTTGGCCAAACAAAGAGATTACCGAAGTTCCTCGCTGGTTGAGTTCAGATCTTCGTGATGGAAATCAATCGCTTATTGAGCCTATGAGTGTTGAGAAGAAGATTAGAATGTTTGATCTTTTAATTGAGTGTGGCTTTAAAGAGATTGAAGTAGGATTTCCTTCAGCATCAGATACGGAGTATAACTTTGTTCGTAAATTGATTGAGGAGAATCGTATTCCAGAAGATGTAACAATTCAGGTCTTAACGCAATCTCGTCAAGACCTTATCACAAAAACCTTTGAGGCATTGAAAGGTGCGAAAAAAGCCATTATTCACTACTATAATGCGGTATCGCCAACCTTTAGACGCGTTGTCTTTAAGATGGAAAAAGAAGATATTAAGGCGCTTGCTGTGAAAGGTGGAGAGATGATTAAAGCGGAAGCTTTAAAGTATCCTGAAACAGATTGGTACTTTGAATATTCGCCTGAGATCTTCTCAGATGCTGAATTAAGCTTCTCATTAGAAGTGTGTGAGGCGGTATGTAACGTCTTCAACCCAACGCCAGATCATAAGATTATTTTGAACTTGCCGGCGACAGTAGAAGTATCTACGCCGAATGTTTATGCGGATCAGATTGAGTGGTTCTGTGATCATATTAGTCGCCGTGATTCAGTGGTGATTAGTGCGCACGTTCATAATGATAGAGGTTGTGCGGTTGCGGCGACAGAACTTGCTTTAATGGCGGGTGCAGATCGTGTCGAAGGCTGTTTATTTGGTCATGGGGAGCGTACAGGAAACGTGGATTTAGTCACGGTGGCGATGAATATGTATTCGCAAGGACTTCATCCAGGGCTTGATTTTAGCAAAATGAATACTGTGGTGCGTGAAGTGGAATACTGTACAGAAATTCCAGTTCATCCTCGCCACCCATATGCTGGAGAGCTTGTGTTTACCGCATTCTCAGGCTCGCATCAAGATGCTATCCGTAAAGGATTGTCGGATATGAAAGATCATCCAGATCAGTTCTGGAAAGTTCCTTATTTACCGATTGATCCGTTTGATTTAGGTCGTTCGTATGAGGCGGTCATTCGCGTCAATAGTCAATCAGGTAAAGGTGGTGTGACTTACTTGCTTGAAGAAGATCATGGCATCGAGTTACCGCGCCGTTTACAAATTGAATTTAGTAAAGTTGCGCAGATGTATGCAGATAGTGAAGGGGTCGAATTAACATCGGAGAGACTTTACGCTATTTTTGAATCGGAATATTTTAATGCAAAACTTGCGCTTGAGATTCAAACGCCTATCGATATTGAGGAAGATTCTGAAGGAAATACTTATATGAAGCTCACGCTTAAAACACCAGAAGGTGAGAAGGTATTGGATGCAACAGGAAATGGTCCAATTGCGGCATTAGTAAATGGTGTGAATGCTCTCTTTAATTGGGATGTTGATGTCGTTGATTATAATGAGCATGCAAGAAGTAAAGGTTCATCGGCGCATGCGGTCTCTTATGTCGAGATGCAGATTGATAATAAGACTCTATTTGGGGCTGCTACTCACGCAAATACCTCACGATCTTCGTTGAAAGCTGTGATATCAGCATTAAATCGTGCGATTGATAAAGGATTAATTTCTCTGAAGTAAGATTATACTTGTCATCATTCTCAAAGAGAGAAGTGAGGATTAGTTAGGGTAAAAAGCACTCTAAATAGAGTGCTTTTTTTCTGGCTATAAAATGATTTTATTCAGCATTGTAGGGGATAAAATGGTAGAATCTTCAAATCCAAAAAGCGATCTTGGGGTGGCTTGACGCCTATTTATGTGATCGTTTTCATTTACTAATAAATTTTAAAGAAGCTAGTATGACATATTTATTTACCTCTGAATCAGTTTCTGAAGGTCATCCAGATAAGGTTGCGGATCAGATTTCTGATGCGGTTCTTGATGCGATTATCAAGGAAGATAAAGGCGCACGAGTGGCGTGTGAGACATTAGTTAAAACAGGTGTTGCGATTGTTGCTGGTGAAGTCAGTACCAATGCTTGGGTGGATCTAGAAGATCTAGTGAGAGGCGTGATCACAGATATTGGTTATGACTCTTCTAAAGTTGGTTTTGATGGTAAAACCTGTGGTGTTCTTAATATTATTGGTAAGCAAAGCTCTGAAATAGCGCAAGGCGTCGATCGTCAGCTTCCAGAGGAGCAGGGGGCTGGTGACCAGGGGTTAATGTTTGGGTATGCCTCCAATGAAACTGATGTTTTAATGCCGGCACCTATCACGTTTGCTCACCGTTTAATGGAGTGTCAATCTGAAGCAAGAAAGAGTAAACAGCTTTCATGGCTTCGTCCAGATGCCAAAAGTCAGGTGACATTTGCTTATAACTCTGATGGTTCGATCTCTCATATTGATGCGGTAGTATTGTCAACTCAGCATGATGAAGAGGTGAAAGCAAAAGATTTAGAAGAAGCGGTGATGGAGCTGATCATTAAGAAAACGCTTCCTGCTAAATGGTTAACGAATGAAACAAAATACCATATTAATCCAACGGGGAGCTTTACGATTGGAGGACCTGTTGGTGACTGTGGTCTAACTGGACGTAAGATCATTGTGGATACTTATGGTGGAATGGCGCGTCACGGCGGTGGAGCTTTCTCTGGTAAAGATCCTTCTAAAGTAGACCGATCTGCGGCTTATGCTGGGCGTTATGTCGCAAAAAATATTGTGGCTGCAGGGTTAGCGGATAAGTGTGAGATTCAAGTCTCTTATGCGATTGGTGTTGCGGAGCCGACATCAATTTCTATCACAACTTTTGGTACTAATAAAGTTCCAGAATCTGTGATTGAAGAGTTGGTGCGTCAACATTTTGATCTTCGTCCTTATGGAATTGTCACGATGTTAGATCTTCTTCATCCGATCTATTTGCCGACGGCAAGTTATGGTCATTTTGGTCGTGATCCTTATGAGATTGAATATCTTGATGGTCATAATCAATCTGTGAAAGCAACAGCATTTAGCTGGGAAAAAACAGATAAAGCGGACTTGCTTCGTGAAGCGGCGGGGTTAACGCGTTAGATTTAGGTTGCGACAGATCTAGTTGTCTGGATATTGCGCAAATTAAGCACATCGCTACAATGAATTATTCTTGACTTTACACTGGAAAAAGCTAGAATAATCCGTTGTCTTAGTATGAATTTGATGCTCGCAGATATAAAGTTTTATTGCTGCGAGTATTGTCACTTATATAAATTAAAGGAATTTAGGGATGAAACGTACATTTCAACCAAGTTTAATTAAGAGAAAACGTAACCACGGATTCCGTGCACGTATGGCAACTAAAAACGGTCGTAGAGTAATCAACCGTCGCCGTGCTCGTGGACGTGCTCGTTTATCAGCATAATTAAATAGAGTCTGTTTTTTAAGATTCAAGGCGCTTGTTATCGTTGAATAATAGGCGCCTTTTTGTTTTTGTAATGGGCATTAAGAATGGAAACACTTCGATTTGAAAGACATAAGCGGCTGTTAACAGCTGCAGACTATAGTGCTGTGTTTGAGAAAAATCGATGTTTTAAAGATCGCGCTTTCTTAATTTTAGTCAAAAGAAGATTACCTGCCAGTGAAGGCTTTACACCTGAGAGTAGTCAGCCTAGACTAGGGCTTGCTGTCTCTAAAAAGAACTTCAAAAAAGCTGTCGATCGTAATCTTGTTAAACGTGTGATTCGAGAGTCATTTCGTCTGCATCAAGCATCCTTACAAGGGCTCGATATTGTCGTAATGAGCAGAGCAACGACGAGGGTGACGGATAAAGCAGCCCTTCATACGTCGCTTGAACATCACTGGAAGAAGATTATTGAGGCAATTGGATAAAAACCATGCGGACGATTTTAATCTGGCTTATTAAAGGCTATAAATATTTTTTGAGTCCTTGGGTAGGAAATCAGTGTCGGTTTGAGCCGAGCTGTTCAACTTATGCCATGGAAGCAATTACGCGTTATGGCGCGATTAAAGGAAGCTGGCTAACAATGAAGCGCTTAGTACGTTGTCAGCCATTTTGTAAAGGAGGAGAAGATCCTGTACCTTAAGGATCTCTCTATTCGTATTAACATTTAATAAAGAAACTATTTATGCAGAATAATCAGCAGCGTCTTTTTCTCTTATTGATTTTGGCTGTCATCATCTACTTTCTCTATACCAAATGGGTTGAATATAAAAACCCTGCACCTATCACGCCGATAGAGCAAACGGTATCAGGAAGTCAACTTGGTGGCGCAAATGATGGAACTGTTCCAATGATCGGAGGTGATCAGGGGCAGGCAGCAGCTATGAATGTCGATGATTACATTACTGTTGTGACAGATGTCTATGAGATGAAAATTGCGAAGAAGGGTGGGGATATTATCGAGGCAGGATTGCTTCAATACCCAGAGAGCCTTGAAGAGCAAGATAAACCTTTTAAAGTCATGGATAATACGCAAGAGCGTTTCCAAGTAACTCGCACAGGGTTATCTAGTCAGACACATGAAGGAACGCCTAATCATACCAATGCAATCTTTGATAGTGCTCAGGATCGTTATGAGCTCGCAGATAATGCTGAGAGTTTGGTGGTTCCTTTAACATATGTAGATGCGGCAACAGGATTAACGGTTACGAAAACATATGAGTTTACTCGTGGCCTTTATACGGTTGGCTTCTCACAAAAATTAGAAAATCATTCAGATCAAGTATGGGTGGGTGGTGAGTATCGTGAGATTGCAACACGTAAGCCTAAAGCACAAAAAGGTGCTGCAATTGGCGCATCAAGCTTTGACGGAAGTGTTTTCTCTTTACCGAACAATGATTATAAGTATGAGAAACTTGCTTATGAGAAGATGACGACGAAAGAGCGTGGGTTTAATGCAAATGGTCAGGAAGTTACGCAATACCGTCCTAAAGAGTTCCGTGGTGAAGGTGGTTGGGTGGCGATGATTGAGCAATATTTTGTTGCCGCATCTGTTCCTGGGAAAGATAAGGAAGCGACGAAGCAAACACAAAATGTGGTGCAAACACTTCAATATGGTGACTTTAAAGATGTTTCACAAAATACATATGTGATTCGTATGATGGATCAATCGCCAGTCACGATTAAACCGGGTGAAGCGCATAATTTCGAAAGTCGTTATTTTATTGGTCCGAAATTAAAAGAGCAGCTTGAAGAGACTGCTGCATATTTAGATTTAACGCTTGATTTTGGTTGGTTTAGTCCAATTTCTGAATTAATGCTATGGGTTCTGAAGTTCTTCTACTCATTTGTAGGCAACTGGGGTTGGGCAATTATTCTGTTAACCTTAACGGTGAAGTTAGCACTCTTCTACTTTGCGAATAAGGGCTATACTTCAATGGCGAGAATGCGTAATGTTGCGCCTAAGCTTGCATTGATTCGTGAAGAGTATGCTGATAATAGACAGAAACAGTCTGAAGAGATGATGAAGCTCTATCGTAAAGAGAAGATTAATCCATTAGGGGGTTGCTGGCCGATTATTATTCAGATTCCCGTGTTCATTGCACTCTTCTGGATGTTAATGGAGAGTGTTGAGCTCCGTCAAGCGCCGTGGATTCTTTGGATTCATGACTTGTCGAAAATGGACCCATACTTTATCTTGCCTGTGATCATGGGGGTAACGATGTTCTTTCAACAACGTCTTAACCCAGCCCCTACAGATCCTATGCAGCAGAAGATCATGAAATGGTTACCAGTTGTCTTTACCTTCATGTTTATGTGGTTTGCGGCAGGAATTGTTTTATACTGGATCACGAATAACTTATTAACGATTCTTCAGCAGACTTTTATTATGAAGCGCGTGGAGAGAGATAGTAAGAAGCATCATCATGCATAAGAGTGAGGATCTCTTCGATGATCTTTAGAGATTTAATCTAAGAAGATATTAAAAAGAGATCCAATAGGTTTTGACAATCAGTCATTAACAACTAACAATCCCCTTTATTGGGGATTGTTTTTTATAAGGAATTAAAAGTGTTAAAAGATCAAACGATTGCTGCAATTGCAACAAGCACTGCGATTGGTGGAATTGGGATTGTAAGACTTTCAGGAAGCGAATCAATCCGTATTGTAAAAGAGATGACAACTTTGACGGATCTTAAGCCTAGGCATGCTTATTTCTCCCCCTTTTTAGGGAAAAACGGGGAGAGTATTGATGAAGGGGTGGTGATTTATTACAAAGGACCTCATTCATTCACTGGGGAAGATGTGATTGAACTGCAAGGGCATGGTGGTTTAGTTGTTTTAAACCGTGTGCTTTCAAGAACATTAGAACTTGGTGCGACGATGGCGAGACGAGGCGAGTTCTCGGAGCGAGCATTTATTAATGGGAAGCTTGATCTTGTCCAAGCTGAGGCAATTCATGATCTTATAGTGAGTCAAAGTGAAGCGCAGGCGAAAGCGGCGATGAACTCTTTGACGGGAAACTTCTCTAAAAAGGTTAATGAGCTATTAGAAGCTTTAGTAATGATGCGAGTCTATATCGAGGCTGCGATTGATTTTAGCGAAGAGGATATAGATTTCATTTCTGATGGTAATGTCATTAAAGGATTAAATGGTCTTAATGATCAAATTACGGCGCTACTTAAATCTGCGGGTAATGGTAAGGTTTTAACTGATGGCTTAAAAGTGGTGATTGCGGGGAAACCGAATGCCGGAAAGTCGAGTCTTCTAAATGCCTTATCGGGTGAAGAGACTGCGATTGTGACTGATATTGAAGGGACAACGCGGGACGTTCTTCGTGAACGTATTATTATTGAGGGGATTCCGCTCTATATTATTGATACAGCAGGGCTTCGTGAGACAACGGATCAGATTGAGGCTGAAGGAATTAAGCGCGCAAAAAGAGAGATGGCAGCCGCTGATCTCGTATTATGGATGCATGATGATTCACAGGCATTTACCGGTATTGATGAAGATATTGCAGCACTAGAAATTCCTGTCATTAATATTCACAATAAGGCTGATATTTCAGGTAATAAGATTGGAAAGCATGATGGCTATATTGCAATTAGTGCGAAAGAAGATTTAGGGATTGATGCGGTGAAAGCGGCAATTTTAGATTATGCGGGATTCGAGTCGCAAGAGGGGCTTTTTAGCGCCAGAGAGCGACATATTCAGGCTCTAAAATCGGTATTAGATCATTTTGCGATTGCATTGCGCTTAATTCATGAGGAGGTTGCGATTGAACTAGTTGCGGAGGAATTGCGTTTAGCGCAGGTTGCGTTAGGAGAGATTACCGGAGAATTTAGTTCAGATGCTTTATTAGGAGAGATCTTCTCCAATTTTTGTGTTGGGAAGTAAGATTATCATCGGTTGCTAAAAGGTGAGGGAAGAAGGCATTGAGAGAAGAGATGTTAAGCAAAGAAAATCTAGTGAAGCTTGCGACAGTCAAGATGCCTTTTGGTCGTTATATGGGGCGTTATTTAATTGATTTACCGGAAGAATATCTCTTATGGTTTACAAGAGCGGAGAAAGGGTTTCCCAAAGGTGAACTAGGACAATTAATGGCGTTAGCTTTAATGCTGAAAGTGGATGGTTTAGATCATTTAGTAAAGCCTTTAAAAAGTCGAAGTATCTAATAGTTTCGTTATTTTCTTTGAAGGGTATTTGTCATAGTAGGGGAGGCTGAAAAGTTTCCCTTTAACTTATTTCTCTGCTTTTAAAAGATCATTGAAGTTTTTAGCTTCTCATCAGAAAATTTTAAATCCATCTCCCGATACTATCTTCTATCGTATTAAAGTCGGGTGTTTGTTTATAAGACTGCATTAAAGAGGCATTAAAAAAATTTAATTTGTGAGTGTTTGCTCCCATGGCTTATTGGGTGGTTAGCACGTTATTTTTTTAGGATGCTAATCGTGATATTGAGGATTGAAGTCTCTTCTATTTGCAAGTTGCGGGTTGCTAGTTAGAAGAAGAGTGCCATTATAAAGGGTAATCGGATCGCTCCTTAGCTATTAGTGATATATCTTAAGATCTTCCATAAAAAAAAGCATCACAATAATTTGTGATGCTTTTTCGATTCTACGTCACTTCAGCAATGTGCTGAAGTTTTGAAGAGATTATTTTTTAAGTGCGTCTACCGCGTTTTTTGTCTCTTCAACCGTTTTATTCATTGCTTCTTCTGCAGCTTTTTTCATCTCTTCTGCAATTTCAGCCGCAGCTTCTTGTGCCGCTTGTTTTGCTTCTTCGATCTTATCTTTATTCTCTTCAGCTTTTTTAGCTGCATCATCTACCATTTTGTTGGTTGAATCTTTAGCTTCATCAACTTTTTCAGTCGCTTTCTCTTTTAAAGAATCCGCTTGTTTTTTTGCTTCTTCTTCAGCTTTTTTTGCAGCTTCATCAGCCGCTTTCTTAGCTTCTTCAGCTTGCTTTTTAGCTTCTTCTTCTAATTTCTTAGCAGCTTCATCGGCTGCTTTTTTCTCAGCTTCTGCTTTAGCTTTAGCTTCTTCTTCTGCTTTTTTAGCAGCTTCTTCAGCTTTCTTAGCCGCTTCATCAGCCGCTTTCTTAGCTTCTTCAGCTTGTTTTTTAGCTTCTTCTTCTAATTTTTTAGCAGTCTCTTTAGCTTCATGTTCTGTTGCTTTGGCAACTTCTTCAGCTTGTTGTTTTGCTGTAGCGGCTGCATCTTTTGTTTCATCAGAACAAGCGACTAATCCAGCAAACGCAATTGAGCTAATTAAGAGCATTTTTGTAATATTTTTCATCGTAAAGTCCTTTATTGATAGTTTCTATCAATGTGTGAGTTAGGTTTAAATTGATATGAGTTCTAAATTTTTTATCGAAAACGCTTATAAAGTTTTACTGTTATAAAAATCCCCGATTTTAGAAACGTCAATGATATATTTATTGTTAATAACAGATGATAATATCATAACTATTTTATTAATGATTACAATAGGCATAACAATTCTTGCTGAATCTTGTTTTGAGGCGTAATTATACGATATTTTGCAGTTATAAAAAACATATCCGTATAGCAATTGTACGATTTTATGACAGAAGCAGGTCGTTTGAAAGATCTTATTGCCATGATTATCTTATGGTTGCATCTATTGCTGTTATTTATCCTCATCAATTTGTAAGATCTCATCGAGATTCTGTAGGAGGTTATTTTCTTGAATAGCGACAATTTTAAAGATGTTAAAGAGACTTTCAACAATTTGTGTGGAGTAGTTGAGGTCATTTAAAATTGAACTGGTTGTAAAGCCATTAATTTTATTCGCTTTAAGAGAGGCATAAACATTTGATCTAAACTCACTTTCAAATTCTCGGGATTGTTCGATGAGTTCAGAAAGCGGTAAGGTATGTAATGTATTAAGGATTTCAGGATCTGCTTTAATTTCCCCTTGATCAAAGTGAATTTGATAAGCAATGCGTAAGTTTTTGACAATATATTGTCGAAGTGACATGTAAAATTCTTGCGCGGGAGAGGGTTCTTTAGAGAGATAGTATCGAAGATTTTTTTGTAGATGATGGCTGTTTTTTACAGCTGATACTAATTTGAAGGCAATGATCTGGGAGGTGGTTAAGATATGTTGGTATTGCCCATCTGATTCGTGATACTCCACTTTACTGATAAAAGTTAGAAGCTCACTATAAAGGTTCTTAATATGTTTTCGGTAAAGCAGGTCTGCATCTACCGGCTCAAGATCATTATATTCGTTGATATTGTCTTGGGTGATATCTTTCGCTGAGAGAGCTTCAGTTTTTAGAAAAAGGATATGGCAAATAACTTCAAGGCTAATACGAGAAAGATGGCTCAACTCCTGCATCACGGCATGAGTTGCTGTTTGAGTTGAGGAGAGAGCTTTATCAATCAGAAATCGTGGAGGAGTTGCTTCTATCTCGACCTCAATGTCGGTGTAATCTCCCGTGAAATCCACAAGTTGTTTCGGTTCTGGTAGTGTGGGAATGAGCTTTTCTAAACTTTGAGCAAGAATATTTTTCAAAGGCCAAAAAAGTAGTAAGCCTATGATATTGAATAGGGTGTAAAAGGCTGCAACTTCAATGAGCGGGTTGAAGTTAGCAATGGCAGAAAGTTGAGAGATAAGATAAATTGCGGGTTTAAAGAGAATTAACATCACAATGCCGGTTCCTGCATTGTAAATAACATGTGAGGCAGCAACTCGCATGCCGGGGCGGTCACTACCAATAAATCCTAATATTCCCGTTGCAATAGCACTACCTACGATGGCACCGATGGTTAAGGCAAAGCCTTGCGGCGCCGTAATTTGCTCAAGAGAGAGCATTGTTAAGATGAGCATAATGGTGGCATGGCTTGATTGCAGAATAATGGTTAAAACTAAACCAATTCCGACTAAAATCAATATTCCTGCCCAGCCTGAAAGATCATGAGAGAGGATGTCGAACTCTTCAGTAAAACTTGAAAATCCATTCTTAATAAGATCTATCGCCAGTAAAATAAAGGCCACCCCAATAATAACTCGTCCTGCCGCTTTAGCGCTTTTCCCGGCAAAAGAAGCTAAAATACCAATCACGACCATCGGATAGGCAAAAGGACCTAAGCTCACATTTTGTCCGGCTAAAGCCAAGAGCCAGATGCCGGCGCTTGAACCAATGTTGGCCCCAATAATAATGCCAATGCCGGCAGCTAACGTTATTAACCCGGTACTAATGAACGCAATGATAAGGACAGCAACAACGGTGGTTGACTGGAGGATCATGGTTGAACTGATGCCAAAGAGAAGGCTTTTAAAAGGGGTTTCTGTGCTTTTAGCTAAAATTCTTTCTAACTTACCGCCGGCAAGTTGTGTTAGACCATCTTGCATGCTTTGCATTCCAAAGAGGAAAAAGGCAAGACCTGCACAAAGCTCCATCCAGCTTGCATTGAGATAGAACGAGTAGAGTAATAAGAAGATAATACTGATGATGCCAATATTACGAAATAGCTTTTTTACCACAGCCCCTCACTTTATTTGCCTGATTGATGAATCATTGGCGATTAAGAGAAAATAGACATAAGACACAAAGCTGAGAACTTTCTGTGCGCTATGACTAGAAAAGAGAATATATGATAACTGATAATTTTTGAAAGCAATATTGTTTCCCTCATATTGTCATGGTAAATATTTTTCAAGAAAGTTTAAGGAGATTCTTCGAGGATCGCCGAGGGATAAAAGCTTTTGCAAGTTTTGAGAGGAATCCGCCGGATTGAGAAAGAGTCTTTGCTATAATGATTATCTGTTTGATTGGAATATCTCCTCTCTAAATAGCGGTTGGATCTAACTTAACGAAAAAACGCCTGGAGGCGTAGAGAAAGTAGTAATGACTACCATGAATGATTTAACAATAATTGATCGATTTGGGGATGCTCTTCTTTTTGAGAAAGGTGCAAGTGAGAGAACAGATGATTCTTATATGCGAGATCTCAAAAAATTGAGTGATTTTTTAGAAGCGGACTCACCATCGACCCCATTAACCGATGCGACAGAGGCTGATTTACAAGACTTTTTTAGAAAAGAACTAGATAAAGGGAGTAATCCTCGAAGCTTGGCGCGTTACCTCTCTTGTTATAAGCATTTTTATACATTTTTAATTTTAGAAAAACTGCGGGAAGATAACCCCGCTGACTCTATTAAATTACCAAAATTTCATAAGCCCCTGCCGGTCACGCTATCACCAGATGATGTGGTCGCACTTCTTAATGCGCCGGACTTAACAACACCGCTAGGACTTCGTGATTATGCAATGCTAGAGATACTCTATTCTTGCGGATTTCGTGTCACTGAATTGATCTCTTTAGAGTATAGTCAGATCAATTTTGAAGTGGGCTATGTGCGAGTTATTGGAAAGGGAAATAAGGAGCGATTGGTGCCGATTGGGGAAGTGGCACTAGAAGCAGTAACAGAATATATTTCTCATGCGAGACCAGTACTCTTAAAGGGACGGGCTAGTGATGTTCTGTTTGTTAGTAATCGTGGGGCTGCAATGTCTCGTCAAGCATTTTGGTATGTGATTAAAAAATATGTTTTAGAGGTGGGAATTAAAGGAGAAATATCTCCTCACACGCTTCGTCATGCATTTGCGACACATCTAGTGAATAATGGTGCGGATCTTCGTGTGGTGCAGTTGTTATTAGGACATAGTAGTCTATCAACAACACAGATTTACACTCATGTTGCGAAAGAGCGATTGAAAAAGCTCCATGCGTTAAATCATCCTCGAGGCTAAAGTTACTTAGATAGGTTATATAATATAATTTTACAATATTACATTGTGAAGGGGAGGTATTTTGATAAACTATGGTTTATTTGTGATTTCATCAGTTTGATAAGCATTTAAAGAGACGATCAATGGCGAGAAATGTTAAAAAAAACGATCGTTTTATTTACTTTGTAAGTGAATCAGATACACTCACGTAATATTTCTAAGTAAGAATCATCCTTTTTTAGTGACACAATTAGTAGAGGCTTTTATGAAAAAATTACTCCTTGCAACCTCAATGCTCTTAGGCTTATCAGGTGTGGCAGCTGCCGAAGCAAATCTGAAACACTTCAATAATCTTATTCAAGGGGTTACCATTGAGAAAGTACAACCTTCAGCAATTGAAGGAATGTATGAAGTATTTGTCAAAGAGAGCCTTTATCCTATTTTCTTATCGAAAGATGGAAAGTACATGCTCGAGGGGAATGCTATTGATCTTGTGAAAGGTGTAAACTTGAGCGAAAGCTATGTGAATGCAAAGAACAAAGAGAAGATCGAAACGCTTGATGAAAAAGATATGCTGGTTTACAAAGCTCCTGATGAGAAATATGTAGTGACGATCTTTACGACGACGGATTGCCCATTCTGCCGCCGATTACATTCTCAAATGGATGAGTATCTCGCAGAAGGTATTACGGTTCGTTATATTGGCTTTCCTTTTAGAGGCTTGGCTTCAGAAGGGTATACAGATTTAGTATCGATCTGGTGTTCTGCGGATCGTAAGGCAGCTTTAGATGGTGCCTTTAAATTTGCAGATGGTAAAGGGGGGGCGGCGCCGAAGAGTTCAAGTTGTACCAACCCCATTCAAGATCAGTATCAATTAGGAATTGAGATGGGAGTTTCAGGAACACCAGCTATTGTCCTTGCGGATGGTTCGATTGTTGCGGGATATCTTCCGGCAAAAGAATTAGCAAAGAGATTAGAGATGCTTGATCTTTAAAAGATCGAGGAGAGAAGATGGGGTAGGCTCTTCTTATCTATTATTAAATAGAACTGCTAGTTCGATAAAGATTCGGTAAGAGGTGAATTTAAGGATCTTAAAAGTGTTGAATCGCTTTTGTTGATACCGGTGAGCCTCTGTTTAAAATAGATGATTGATGGGAAGCCCCACAATAAATGGATAAAAAAAATAGAGGATATTTCATCCTCTATTTTGATTTTATAAGTTCATCAATAATTCGATTGATTGACTTTATTTACTTGAAGTTAAAGAAGATTTTTGGCTCTTCATGATTTCTTTTAAAGAGAATAATCATTGCGCCAATTTTCTGAATGAGGGTCGCATTTAATGCCGTTACAAGCTCATCTGTGATAGACTCTCTCTCATCGCGATCACGTCCTGCGAGCTTGATTTTAATAAGTTCATGGTGTGAAAGCGCATTTTTGGCTTCTTTAATAAAGCTCTCTGTAACCCCTTTATCACCTAAGATAAGAACAGGATCGAGATGGTGAGCTTTGCCTTTAAGGAACTTAATGTGTTCCATTGTGAGTTTAATTTGTGTCATGAATAATGAAAATAGTTCTCGAAATAAAGAGATAAGCGTATCACATAATGAGCAGCTCCGTCATCTTTTTAAAAGTTTGAAGGCATTGGCGTTTGGAATGTTATTTGCCGGTATTACCTTATTGATTGTTCTTTATTTTATGGATTTACCACCCGGAATTGAATTGGCTGTTTTACTTTTTTTTGGGGGGGCCGGGGCGCTTTATTTAGTCGGAAGAGGAAAATCAATTTTGTTGCAATATCATGAGGTTAATGCGCGAGTTGATGCCGCAAAGCGTGAAGCAGATAAGGAAGAACTTGAATAAAGGATCAAAAACAAGATGGTAATGAATAGATCAGCATATTGGTAATGATGATTAATGAATACTAACAAGTGGACATAAACTCATTAAAATATAGTTTAATGCGAGTCTTTTTTAAAGAAACTTTCGGCTAAAGTGATGGAAGAAACAATAAAATACTCTTAAAAAGATTCTTAAAGTGAGAGGGCATTAATAGTTTTTTAGTGAAAGTTGTTGTGCAGGAATAGATGATAGTCATCATGGGCTAGGGATGACGTTAATATAGAGAGAATTTTATAGAGGGCGATGGTGGTCTTAAAGACACAATGATTGTTTTAAGCGCGTCAATGCAATCTATATTAAAGATGAAATATTGAGAAAATAGATTATGGCAAAGAAGAGAAGTGCAAGTAGTACAAGATGGTTGAAGGAGCATATGGATGATGAGTATGTTCTTCGTTCAAAGCGTGAAGGATGGCGTTCGCGTGCGATTTATAAATTGCAAGAGATTGATGAGAAAGATCGACTGTTTAAACCCGGTATGACCGTTGTGGACTTAGGTGCTGCCCCGGGAAGCTGGTCGCAATATGCAATGCATAGAGTGGGTCATCATGGGAAAGTGATTGGTCTAGATCTGTTACCTATTGATCCACTTGCTGGAGTTGAGTTTATTCAGGGAGACTTTCGTGATGATGAGGTCTTAGAGGCATTGTTAGAAAAGCTAGAAGGGCGTTTGGTGGATGTTGTTCTCTCTGATATGGCCCCTAACATGAGTGGCATCAAAGGCGTTGATCAGCCTAAGTCGATGTACTTATTAGAACTTGCTTTAGATTTTATTAAAGGGAATTTAAAGCCAGGGGGTGATTATTTAATGAAGATTTTCCAAGGAGAAGGTTTTCAGGAGTATTACAAAGAGCTACAGAAGAATTTTACGAAAGTGGTAACAAGAAAACCTAAAGCTTCAAGAGCAAGAAGTGCGGAAATTTACTTGTTAGCAAAAGGTTATAAAGGCTCGTAAAGAATAGAAATAGAGGCTTTACAACTTCTCATTACAGTCATAAGAATTGAATTAGGATTATTTAAATTCTTTTTTGCTTGAAATGGAGAAAAAAGGCCTCAGATTATGAGGAATTACTCTCAAAGCGTGATAGACTTCTATATGGCTTTTTGGTAAAAAGAGTAAGCGAAAGTAAGGTGAGTGGCTGATAGGCTCACTCTCTTATCTAGTGAAGCTAGGGTAAAATAAAAAAGTCTTCATTAGAATGTTTACACATTACAATTGATTTCAACTATAAAAATCGAGGTTAATCTTTTGAAGTACAAAGGAAGAGATATAGCTTTATGGCTTGGAATAGGTATTTTTGTATTTATGCTATTCCAGGGCTTTGGCGGCAGTGGGGGTCGAGAAATCCCCTATTCAGAATTTTTAAAACAAGTTGAGAATGGTCAAGTTCGAGAAGTACAGATGAGTGGCTCTAATAGTGCCAACATCGAAGGTGTTACTTCTGACGGTGTTCGATTCTCTACCTTTAACCCTGAAACCAATAATGGTCCATTAGTGCAGAGTTTAATGGATCAAAATGTGAAGTTCACGGGTAAATCACTTCGTACACAAGGTCTTTTCCTTTCTGTATTCTTAAATCTATTACCGATTTTGCTTCTATTAGGATTTTTCCTCTTTATGATGCGTCAATCTGGTGGTGGCGGAAAAGGTGGGCCAATGAGCTTTGGTAAATCTAAAGCGAAAATGTTGACGCAAGATCAGATTAAGACAACATTTGCGGATGTTGCAGGCGCTGATGAAGCGAAACAAGAAGTTGGTGAAATTGTTGATTTCTTGAGAAATCCAGGACGCTTCCAGAAGCTTGGTGGAAAAATTCCTCGCGGTATTTTAATGGTGGGTTCTCCGGGAACGGGTAAAACACTTTTAGCAAAAGCGATCGCAGGGGAAGCGAAAGTCCCATTCTTTACAATTTCCGGTTCGGATTTTATGGAGATGTTTGTAGGGGTAGGGGCTTCACGTGTTCGTGATATGTTTGAGCAAGCTAAAAAACATGCGCCATGTATCATTTTTATTGATGAAATTGATGCGGTGGGTCGTCATCGTGGTTCAGGAATGGGCGGTGGTCATGATGAACGTGAGCAAACATTAAACCAGCTACTTGTGGAGATGGATGGATTTAGTGATAACCAAGGGGTTATTATTATTGCGGCAACAAACCGTCCTGATGTTCTTGATCCTGCGTTATTACGACCAGGTCGTTTCGATAGACAGGTCGTGGTTCCATTGCCAGATGTTAAAGGTCGAGTAGCTATATTGAAGGTTCATTTACGTAATGTTCCGGCAAGTAGTGATGTGGATATCGAACAGATTGCACGTGGAACACCAGGTTTTTCTGGGGCAGATCTTGCGAATCTTGTCAATGAGGCGGCACTTTTTGCGGCACGTAAGAATCAGAGCGAAGTAACTTTGTATGATCTTGAGGAAGCAAAAGATAAGATCATGATGGGGGCGGCGCGAAATTCAATGCAGATGACGGATGATGATAAAAAGTTAACGGCTTATCATGAGGCCGGGCATGCGATTATTGGATATCGTCTTAAATCAGATCCTGTTTACAAGGTAACGATTATTCCTAGAGGACGTGCTTTAGGGGTGACAATGACACTTCCTGAGCGAGATCATGTTAGTGTTCCTCGTAAATGGCTCGAGAATAAGCTTGCGATGGTATTTGGTGGTCGTATCGCTGAAGAGATGATCTTTGGTTATGATGCGGTAACGACGGGTGCTGCAAGTGATATTCAGCATGCAACAGGATTGGCGAAAAAGATGGTCACCGAATGGGGATTATCTGACAAGATGGGCTTTAGATCATATGCCGATAGTAACGAATCCTATCTTGGGGGTCCATCAGGAAATGCCGCAGGTGTTTCTGATGTGACAGCGAGACAGATTGATGAAGAAGTTCGTGCAATTATTGATCGTAACTATGCGCGTGCTGTTCAAGTGCTAGAAGAAGATCTCGATAAATTGCATAAGATGGCAGAAGTGCTCTTGGAGATTGAAACAATTGATGCGGCGCAAGTGGAAGATATTATGGAGGGGCGTCCGGTTCGTGGAATGGAAACAAAACATGATGATCCTGCCTCTCTTGATATGAGTGGTCCGCCAAAAGTGGATATTATGTCATAAGAGACTTTAAGCTTCTTGATATTAAGAAAGCTACTTCATTCAAGGAGTAGCTTTTTTCTATTTATAGCACTGTTGTTTCGATGGGTTCTAGCGTAAAATGCTCAATCCTAATAATATTGATGATGGAAAGTTGTGATTGATATGTTGAACAATATTAAAGAGCTAAATGCAGCAGTAAAAGTGGAGATACCTAGTGTTAAAAGAGGGCAAAGCAGGGAAGAGCTACAGGAAGAGAAAGAGAGTTTCTTGAAGTTGCAAAAACGTCTTCGTCATCAATTAGGAAATGCCGTGATGGACTATCAAATGATCGAAGAGGGTGATCGTATTATGGTCTGTTTATCGGGAGGTAAAGATTCTTATACGATGCTTGATCTCTTACTAATATTGCAAAAGCATGCGCCGATTTCATTTGAGATAGTAGCGGTAAATCTTGATCAGAAGCAGCCGGGATTTCCTGAACATATTTTGCCAGAATATCTTGAAAGTATTGGTGTGAATTATCATATTATTGAGCAGGATACACACTCCATTGTCACCTCTAAAATTGAGGCGGGAAAAACGATGTGTAGCCTCTGCTCTCGACTTCGCCGTGGTGCATTATATACCTATGCGAAGGAGCATGGCTTTAATAAGATTGCTTTAGGGCATCATCGGGATGATATTGTTGAAACACTCTTTATGAATATGTTCTTTGGAGGGACGATGAAAGCGATGCCTCCCAAGTTACGTAGTGATGATGCGGATAATATTGTCATTAGACCATTGAGTTACTGTAGTGAAGCTGATATTCAAACTTATTCTGATATTAAGGAGTTTCCGATTATTCCTTGTAACTTATGCGGCTCACAAGAAGGTTTGCAGCGTCAAGAGGTGAAGAAGCTGCTGCAAGAGTGGGAGGCGAAAGTGCCGGGAAGAATCGAGAATATCTTCCGAGCAACGAAGAATATTCGCTTATCTCAGCTCTGTGATACGGATCTATTTGACTTTGAAAGGTTCACTAAAAATAGTGAGTATGTGAAGTCCTAGAACAGGGGTTGCTCAGTTTTAAAAATCATCTAGATAAAAGATTAGGAAATACAGTACTAATCTTTTTTTTTGATATTTCTATCTGTTAAGAGAAGGATGGAGTTTGCTGAATATTTAAATATTAATCACGGTAAACCGTTGAAAATAAAGTATCTTCTACGGAGATGTCTGGTGATATCATCGTCTTCAACAGTTTCTAGATAATAAGATAGTAAAATAGTGGGACGGTTAAGAAGGAGAGAGGAATACCAATAGCGGTCATGATGGATGCTAATTCTCCATCTAGCCCTTTTTCTAAAGCGATAATCACTGCAATGACCATCGGTGCCATTCCTGCTTGCATCAGAACAATTTGATTAATATAGATGTTAGGTGATGCATAGATGAATAGAATGGTTGCAAGAGCTACTAAGGGGAGGAGGATTAATTTAATGAACAAACCGATAGAGAGGTAACCTACGAGGCGTTTATTGCTTGGAAGAGCGAGGCTTGCCCCTACAGAGATCATTGTTAATGGGGTGATTAATGCGCCTAAAGATTCTAACGTAAAGTTAATAAAATCAGGATAAGTAAAAGGCTTGAGTAAAAAAGCCAATACTAAAGCGATAATCGGAGGATATTTCGCTAAAACTCGTAAATTTTTAATGATTGAGACTCTTTCGCCGCTATAGAAATCTGCAATAAATGCGCCGAGTGTAAAGAGTAAGATAAAGTTTGATTGGTCAATCCACAGCGCTATTCCTAAGTATTCCTCGGTTCCCATCATGGCTTGAATTAGGGGGATACCAACAAAGGAGGTGTTAGCTGTTCCTGCTAGTAGAATTAAGGTTCCCATAGTGATTCGTGACATCGGCACAAACAGTCGTATGATATAGACCAAAATGATGGTGATAAAAAAGAGCAGCCAGGGGGAGAGTAGTGGAAATATTGCCTCAAGGGAAAAAGCTTGGGAATGAACTTTATCGAGGATTAATGCCGGCAGGGCGATGGTGATAGCGACGCGGTTTAATGAATAGATGAATTCTCGTTTGCAGGTGATCATCTGGGTAACAACTTTCCCAGCAATTAAGCAAACAAGAATCAGAATAATACCATTCATTGGGTGACCTTATTATTTGAAATTTTGAAGAGGGACTGGTGTTATTTTACCATCTTTGTATTGATTGATGACAGCTTTATAACCTTTTTTTAGCATTCCATATTGGCGTGATCCGATGACTTTTGCGGGGGTTGAAGTTCCCATAGCGAATGCTTCGGTTATGGGAATGTCTAGTAATTCTACGGCATTGGAGACAGAGGTGGCCATATCAATATGTGCGCCGGCAAGGGTGCCTGAATGATTTGTGAGGCGACCATCTTTGACATAAATTGTCTGGTCATCGAGTACAAACTCATTCTGTGAACTACCGATAGAACTCATGGCGTCACTCACTAAAAAAAGAGTTCCTTTGGGTTTACTTTGGTAGGCAAGTTTAACCATTAAGGGATCGACATGATAAGTGTCATGAATGATAGAGGCAAAGGTCTCTTTGGATTGAATGGCAAAACCGGTGGTGCCGGGATTGCGAGATTCCATTTGTGGCATGGCGTTATAGAGATGTGTAAATCCTTTGACACCGGCAGCAATAGCCTCGTTTAATAAGCTAGGAGATGCTTCGGTATGTCCCGCAAAGACAATAACGCCGGCGGAGCTGAGTTTTTCAATAAGTTTGAGAGAAACCATCTCTGGTGCCAATGTGATCAATCTAGTGAAATGCTGCTTCTCGCAGATATTATCAATCATTGAATCTTGTAGTGTCCGGATATTGGCAAGTTTATGAATACCTTTTCGGGAGGGGTTAATCATGGGACCTTCAATGTGAATGCCTAAAAGGCCATCGAGATTCTGTGTTATACCCTCTTCAACAGTCTGTAATCCTGCAGTAATGGTACGATCATCTGCGGTGATAAGCGTTGGTAAAATGGCTGCTGTTCCAAAGGATTGATGCGCTTGAATGATCTTCTGTAGCCCTTGCATAGTCGGTTCATCATTAAATAAAACGCCGCCTCCGCCATTGACTTGTAGATCGATAAATCCAGGAAGTAAGGTGCTA
>JASLEF010000112.1 GCA_030151245.1 Ignatzschineria sp.
CTGCAAGAACTCCCAATGAGAGTAATAATGCCGACAGCTTCATTGTTTTTTTCATACAACAATCCTTTAATAAACATTAATTGAGAATAAATCTTATTTACATCATTATATATAAATTTACTAGAAACAGAAATAATATTCCATCTCTTTCATAAGATTTCGTCTTTAAGGCGATCTCCATCAACATCAATAGAAGACATTCAGTAATCCACGACAATATCGCTGCTGATTGATCAGCACCACCCGACCCCCTTCAATAAGCGGATGGATGGATCTGACGGTTAAAATCTCGCGATTAACCCCTGATCGCATCACGATCATCTATTGAGAGATAAGGGAGATAAATGATTTAATAGATTATTGGAAAGAAAATATCCCCCAAAAAACATCCGTTGATTTCCCCATACTCAATAGGCTCGATTTAAAGGAACTTATCGCGACATGTTCGAAAAATAGAAAAAATGCGTCTATAAAGGCATCTATTAAACGCATCTTTGTAAAAGATCTTCCCTATCAGCATCATCACAATATCTGACTGGAATGAACCGTAATAAGCACTCAGCCTCTATGACTATGCTCTAATCCCTTCCAATAAAATGCGCCAGCACTCTAAAGTCTCTGCTAATCGGTCCTCAGAATTTTCGGCCGCTTCAGCAATCCAAAATGCCGCTTCAAAAAGACTTCCATCCAACATCACCGCCAGAATTCGGGGGCTGCTGAGACGAATAATGCCTTTTTTCATCCCTTCTTCAATTAAGGCGATATCCGAATCCATACAACGCCTTTGAATACTCATTAACTCCGTCCCTAAAATGGCCTTAGCATCTTTTAATAAAATCTGCTGAAACTCAGGATCTAAAGATCGCTTTAAATAAGCAATTCCGCGCATATAGAGGGCTCTCCAAGGATCATCCTCTTTATTAGCAATCTCTTGGAGCACATCATCAATTTCTGTATCAATTTGCGTCACGATTTCAGCAAAAAGCCCCTTTTTACTCCCAAAATGATGATAGAGCGCTCCTCGAGTTAAACCGACACTCGCCGTAAACTCATCCATAGACGTTGCCGCATAGCCATATTTTCCAAAATATTCTCTGGCAGCTCGGAGCAATTTCTCCTGCGTCTCTTCCATCATTTTTTCACGTTTCGTAGGCATTTTTGCCATGTCGGTACACTCTCCTATTAGTATGAAATTTGAGCTATTCTAATGGACATCGAAAGGCTGCGCAAATACAATCCTCACCTTCTAGATAAACATACATCGCGTATGTTGTTTTATCGCCCAAAAGCCCTCTGATAGCTCCCTATTGGCAACTTCTTAAAACTGTAGGAAGCCAAAAATTTATATTCGCAAGATCCATAGCAAGGTTTCCCCTTTCCATGACCGTATTAGAATTATCACCATCATTTCCGAACGACAAAAGCGATCCTCCAAAGCGATGTTCTTACCGGCGGCATCACTGCAATTTTCAGACTCCCATCTGCCATAATGATCCCGCAAGCTTCTCGATCGATTGATCGTTATCGCCAAAGTTGAGTCCTGCCCTATCTATCTTTATTTTCCTTATCAGCCTTCTTGCCTTACTGATCCTGACTTATTTGGCACTATACCAGCCCCAGCCCCTTTCTCTTTGAGGAAAATGTTAATCATTGCCGCCATTACCACAATGATCGCCTCAATCCCCCATGATCGCTGTTTGAGAGATGATCTCCCTCTCTCACACGCCCGTTATCGCAAGATCCATCTTTTCCCCCACAATGATCATCACCATGAGCTGAGTAAAAGAATTACTCCCTGAAGATCCAGAGACCGAAGGCTTAACTAGGCTTATTTCCGGAGTAGTCAAAGTTGCTCTAAAGAGTGCGATCACTGGCATTGTCATTGATGAATGATTCATTAATGCCGGAGTGATAGTCCCCCTGATTTTTATCGAGAGATCTCAGCCCCATAAAAATGCCCCAAAGTCTCTTTTGACCTTGGGGCATGATACCTCACAGAGAGCTTGTTAAAGCGACTCTAATGCTTTGACCTTATCCCTTCCCATAAAAGAGAGAGATCGATGCGACAATTATTTATCGATTTCCACTAATAGATCATCCGCTTCTACCACATCGCCCTTCACAACTAAGACGCGTTCGACCGCGCCAGTGCTTTCAGCCCGAAGCGTCGTCTCCATCTTCATCGCTTCAAGCGTCACGATCGCATCGCCTTCTTTTACAATATCGCCAACCTTCACATGAATAGTTCCTACAACTCCCGGCATCATCGCTGCCACATGATAAGGATTTCCCTTCTCACGCTTTTCACGAAGCGGTAGATCTTTCACTAAATCATTCTTCTGAATAGAGAAAGCTCGCGTCTCACCATTGAGCTCAAAGAAGACATTACAATGCCCAGTCTGATCTGGTAATGAGATCGCCAAGAGCTTAATTAAAAGATCTTTCCCTTGATCTAATGCGACCGTATGGTAAGTATCTTTCTCCGGCCCATAGAAGTAAATTTTTGAAGGAATATTGGAGACATTTCCAAACCTTTCTTGATGTGCTTTAAAGTCCTTAAAGACTGTAGGGTACATAAGATAAGAGGCTAAATCTTCATCACTGACAGAGAAACCTAAATAGGATTCGAGATTCTCTTTTTCTGCGATTAAATCAACCGGTGGCAGATGCGCACCAGGACGACCCTCTATCGGCTTCTCATCTTTTAGAACTTTCGCAGTAATATCTGCCGGAAATCCCCCTTCCGGAATCCCCAGCTCTCCCTTTAATAAGCCCACAACTGATTGAGGGAAAGCAATTTCACGCTCAGGATCTAAGACATCTTTCGCCGTGATATCTTGTGTCACCATCATCAATGCCATATCCCCCACAACTTTCGAGCTTGGCGTGACTTTAACGATATCCCCAAGCAATTGATTCACTTCTGCATAGGCGTTTGAAACTTCTTTCCAGCGCGGCTCTAAGCCCATTGATCTGGCTTGCTCACGAAGATTGGTATATTGTCCTCCCGGCATTTCATGATGATAAACATCGGAAGTTCCCGAGCGCATCGAGGATTCAAACGGGGCATAAATTGAACGCACCCCCTCAAAATAAGTGGAGATCTCATTCATCGCCTCAACATCAATCTTCGATTCACGTGGCGTCCCTTTTAAGGCATGAATAATCGATCCCATAGGTGGCTGACTTGTTAAGCCTGACAAACTATCCATCGCCGTATCGACTGCATCAACCCCCGCTTCAATCGCCGCTAAGACTGATGCCGACGAAATGCCGGAGGTATCATGGGTATGGAAATGGATCGGTAGCTCAACTTCATTTTTAAGCGCCGTCACCAATGCTCGCGCCGCTTCCGGACGGCAGACGCCGGACATATCTTTAATACCAATAATATGCGCCCCTGCTTTCTCAAGCTCTTTCGCAAGTTTCACATAGTAGCCCAATTGATATTTTGGACGTTTGGCATCAAAAATATCTGCGGTATAACAGATCGTGCCTTCACATAACTTATCTGCTTCTAAGACACTATCAATAGATACGCGCATGTTATCCATAATATTGAGTGAGTCAAATACCCGGAACAGATCAATGCCTTTCTCCGCAGCTTGCTTCACAAAGTATTGAATAACATTATCCGGATAACTGGTATATCCCACACCATTCACACCGCGTAGTAACATTTGGAATAATGTCCCGGGAATCATTTGACGAAGCTTGACTAAACGCTCCCAAGGATCCTCGTTTAAGAAGCGCATTGAGACGTCAAAAGTTGCACCGCCCCAACATTCTATAGAAAAGAGCTCCGGCATTAATGCTTCATAATAAGGGGCGATTTCCCATAAATCATGTGAACGCATTCTCGTTGCAAAGAGCGATTGATGAGCATCTCGCATCGTCGTATCGGTAATTAAAACTTCTTTTTGCTCACGCATCCAATCGGCAAATCTCTTCGGCCCTAACTCTAATAATCTTGTTCTAGAGCCGATAATGGGAGAATCCCCCTCTTTTTTGTAGTCTTTTTGAAGTTTTGGTAAAACCGGCGTGATAAAATGCTTTGGTAAATCTCTCCCCTCTAATTCGGGGTTTCCATTCACCGCAACATCTCCTAAAAACTTCAAAATAAGGTTTGAGCGATCTTGACGCTCTTTTAGATCAAAGAGTTCAGGATTATGATCAATAAACTTCGTGGTGTAATCTCCGGCAATAAACTTCGGATGATTAATCACATTCTCCACGAATGAGAGGTTTGTTGAAACTCCTCGAATACGGAATTCTCGAAGCGCTCGATCCATTCTTTCAATCGCTTCCAGGGGCGTATTCCCCCAAGTGGTCACCTTCACTAAGAGCGAATCATAGTAAGGCGAGATCACCGCTCCTGAATAGGCCGTTCCCCCGTCTAAGCGAATACCAAATCCGGCCGGTGAACGATAAGCAATAATGGTTCCTGTTCCCGGCAAGAAATTATTCGCAGGATCTTCCGTCGTTACCCGGCACTGTAAAGCGCTTCCTTTTAATTGAATCTGCGCTTGAAGCGGTACTTCAACCTCGGCTGAACCAATAGCGCCTCCGGCCGCAATTTGAATCTGCGCTTTCACAATATCAATGCCCGTCACCTCTTCTGTGACCGTATGCTCGACCTGAATACGAGGATTGACCTCAATAAAGTAAAACTGTTCTGTGGCGGCATCCATCAAAAACTCAACCGTACCGGCATTACTATACTTCACCGCACGCCCAAGCTTTAAGGCACTTTCACAAATCTCTTCCCGTTTTTCTTGCGATAGATAAGGTGCCGGCGCTCTCTCAACCACTTTCTGATGACGTCGCTGGACGGAGCAATCACGCTCCCATAGATGCACGATATTGCCATGAGTATCTCCTAAAAGCTGTACTTCAACGTGGCGTGCACGCTCAATAAGCTTTTCAAAATAGACCTCATCATTACCAAATGCCGCTAACGATTCCCCTCGCGCTTCTCGCACACAATCCATTAACTGTGATTCTTCATAAATGGCGCGCATACCACGACCGCCACCACCCCAGCTAGCTTTAAGCATCACAGGATAACCAATCTCTGCGGCAATCTTCTTAATCTCAGCTTCATCTCTTGGAAGAGGATCTGATGCCGGCATTACCGGCACACCTGCTGCCAGTGCCGCATTTCTTGCAGCAACTTTATTCCCCAAAGTATTTAATACATCATACGAAGGACCAATAAAAATAATGCCATTATCCTGACAAGCTTTTGCAAAATCAGGGTTTTCTGCCAAGAACCCATAACCAGGATGAATCGCATCCGCCCCGGTTTCTTTAGCAATACGAATAATATCCGAGATATCAAGATAAGCTTCTAACGGCTGCTTACCACGGCCTACCACATAACTCTCATCGGCATTAAATCGATGCGCCGCTCTTCGGTCTTGCTCTGCATAGATTCCTACAGTATTAATCCCAAGCTCCGCTGCCGCCCTAATGATACGAATGGCAATCTCTGAACGGTTAGCGACCAGAATTTTTTTGATCTTCTTCTCTGATGAATCTAAAGACATGAAACTTCCTCCAGTATTGTATTTATTCTAATAAGCTGTTCTGTCAATATTTGTGCTGATTGTCTATATAAAACTACACAAACACTACAACAATACATCAACAGAATCGAGATTCATAATCTTTTATGCAATGATTTTCCCTAAATCAAGATATAAGATTGATCCTGTTGATTATCCCTTGATTTTTTCTTTATACCCTATTAATTTTTATTTATCC
>JASLEF010000129.1 GCA_030151245.1 Ignatzschineria sp.
TCCTAGTCGTCCCCATGGTGGGAGCCTTCTTTATTGACCTTGTGAATGTGATCGTCATTAAACTCTACTTAATGCTCCCGATCTTCCCACAAATCGTCACAGCCACAACAGGAAGTTAATCCCCTCCGTTACAAATTTAAATTGATATTTCGAAACAAAAAACCCGCTCCATGGCGGGTTTTTTTATTGCCATCTCTTACAAACTCAATGGCTATGGATCATCGTTATAGCCTATAAAACATCTAGCAAGGGAGCTTTTCATTTTATCTCAAAAGCAGAACCTTGCCACAACAGATCCCTATTACTCTCCAGAAGAATCAATCTTAAAAAAACAATATTGAGCATCTGCTTTAAATCGAAGTTAAACCTATGTTTACTCCATTCTTCTATATCCTCACTGAATTCAAAAAATGGATATTATCCACGCCGATTATCCCACTAGAGACAATACAATCTGAGCCTGAAAAGCCCTCCCTAGTTGATGATCCCAATATTATTCCTTTTCATTCATCTCTTTAACTTTTATCAAAAAACTACGAGCGAACAATCGTTAACAGATCAATCATCTCATCAATCACAAAAGTAGGTTGTTCCTCCGTCACGGGGCGACCAAAATTATAGCCATAGGTCACGCCAACCGTTCTCACACCCGCGCTTCTTGCTGATTCAATATCATTCCGTGAATCACCCACAAATAGTAGCTCCTCTTGCAGTAATCCAAATTGACCTAAAGTTAAGAAGATCGGCGCCGGATGAGGCTTTCTTTCAGCGACATCATCTGCTCCTAATACCAACTCAAAATATTGCATCATATTGAGCTCTTCAAGCAAGGTTGGTAAAAAACGAGAAGGTTTATTAGTAATCAACGCTAAACGATATCCATCTGCCTTTAGTCCCTCTAATGTCTCATAAACGCCAGGATATACTTCACTACCATTCTTTAAAATCTCTGTATAAAACTTCGTAAATAACGCGAATCCTTCATCGAATCTTTGAATGCCGGCATCAGGATCAAGGTGTTGCAAGGCTGTTTCAATAAGATTAATCGCCCCATGTCCAATCCAGACAGATACCTGATCAAATCCCACAGCCTCATAGCCCAATGCTTCTAATGTTTGATCAACGGCTTCTGCCAATCCTTTAGCGCTATTAATTAATGTCCCATCTAAATCAAACGCCACTGCTTTTACAAATCCCATTTTTATTCTCCCTTTTAATACTCATTTTAAACTCTGGGATATTCCCGCTGTTTTCTGAAGAATCATTGTAAGCGAACGCCTCAAAAAATAAATAAAAAGCCTATTTCAAGCACAATACTGATAATAGAATAGTTTACAAACAGCAAAAACCGCCTTAAATACTGACGATGACAAGAAGCCTAAAAACAAAGAGATAACCTAAACATCATCAAACTTTTCAATATTTACCTCTGAAAACCGTTAACTACTCGATTTTTAAAGCACATTTAGGTATATTGCCTTCTTTACCGAAGGTTTCGGTACTCATTTCAATCTTGCATGGAGATCGCGTAATAATGCATAACTTACCGCCTTGCCCACAATGTGGAATGGAACATACTTATACCGATACTGAGTTTTTCTTCTGCCCTGATTGTGGCAATGAATGGTCAGCAACAGAAGAAGCCCCAACGGAAGAGGTCGGCTTAACAGCTCGTGATGCTCATGGAACACCGCTTGCTGATGGTGATTCTGTCACAGTCATCAAAGACCTTAAAGTGCGTGGATCATCCATGGTGATCAAACAAGGCACTTTAATTAAAGGTATTCGTATTATTGAAGGGGATCATGATATCGACTGTAAAGTGAATGGAACAAGCCTTCAACTTAAATCAGAGTTCATGAAAAAAGCTTAATAACGAATCTTTAAAATCTGACTTAAAAATCAAATTTAAAGACCTTCAAAAAAATCCTCCAATAGCGGCCACTATTGGGGGATTTTTTTATAACATCTCTCGCGATATTCTGATTCTACCCTATTTATCCTCCATACTTTTATCCCAAGAAGGGCACAGACTTTAAATTGAGGCAAGTGATAACAAGAGTCCCTAAATTTTATCCCTTAAATAAAACTTATTCGTCCCGTCATCATCGTCAAAGAACCTTTCCTTCCCATTTAAAAAGTAGATAAAAATAGGGAGACTGATATTTTTGAGTTTTAAAATTCTCTTTATTCTTAAATCTTTTAATGCCCTTGGATTCTCATGCCTTTATCACTTTTAATTTTCTTAATATATTTAATACTAATGCTAATCTTGATCTTTATTTTTAATGATTGGTGTTTTAACTATTATTCTTAATAATGTCTCCTATATAATTATAGGATCTGATTTAATGAGGGTTTACAGCTAAATTCACCTCATATCAATAGTTGAAATCATTCTATTTATGCTTCGTTTCAAAGAAATGAATCCCCTTCTATATTGTTATTTCTTAAAATATCTCCTAATATAAAAAGAGTACTTTTTATTCACTTTCGATACCAAGGAGTGGTTCAATATGAAAGAGACGATGAAAGCAATGGTTTATTACGGTGAAAATGATCTTCGTTTTGAAGAGCGTCCGATTCCAAAACTTTTAGCCCCCACAGATGCGATTGTAAAACTCACTAAAACAACCATTTGTGGCACAGACCTTGGCATCATGAAAGGTAAAAACCCCGAAATAGAAGCAACCGCAAAAGAGAAAACTGGCGATTTCAATGGCCGAATTCTCGGACACGAAGGCATCGGAATTGTCGAAGAAGTCGGTGATGCTGTTAAAGACTTCAAAAAAGGCGACAAAGTCATTATCTCTTGCGTCAGTCGCTGCGGGACTTGTGAAAATTGTCAAAAACAACTCAACGCTCACTGTATGAATGAAGGGGGCTGGATCATGGGATATATGATCGACGGCACCCAAGCAGAATATGTTCGTACGCCTTTTGCCGATACCTCCCTCTACCATTTACCCAAAGAACTAAACGAAGACGTTGCAGTATTACTGTCAGATGCACTTCCAACCTCGCATGAAATCGGTGTGCAATATGGAGATGTACAACCTGGTGATACTGTCGCTATTGTTGGCGCTGGACCTATCGGAATGGCGGCTCTTTTAACGGCGCAACTCTACTCTCCTAGTGAAATCATTGTCGCAGATACCGATACAAACCGTCTGAAAATGGCGTTAGAAATGGGCGCGACACAAGTGGTGAATTCAGCAACTGAAGATCCGATTGCACGTATTCGGGAAATGACCAATGGCCGCGGCGTTGATTGTGCTATTGAAGCTGTTGGAATCCCGGCAACTTGGGATGTCTGCCAACATGTTGTAAAAGAGGGCGGAAATATTGCAAACGTTGGTGTTCACGGACAACCTGTAAGCTTTGCACTCGAAAAATTGTGGATTAAAAACCTCAAAATCACCACGGGGTTAGTGAATGCAAATACGACGGGTATGCTTCTAAAAACCTGCTGCTCTGGCAAATTACCGCTAGAGAAAATGATCACACACCATTTCAAGTTTAACGATCTAGAGCATGCTTATAAAGTCTTTAAAAATGCGGCTGATGAAAAGGCGATGAAAGTGATCATCGATTACAATTAATCGTTATTTAACATAACACGCGACATACTCAATAGCCCCTGATCTTTTAATGAGACAGGGGCTATTTTTGATCGAGAATATTTCATACATTCTCTTTTCACTGCCACAACCTATCTCTCTGATCTCTTTTAAAATAAGAGTATATAAAATAATGCTTTTTATCTTATTCTCATTTAAGAATTTGATGCAAGTCATAAAGAAGAAGCTCTCTATTGATAGCTATTAACATGCGAGATATATTTTCAAGATAATATATCCTCCCCTCTAATTCCTGACCGAGAAAACTCCATGGGAAAAATGACTTTAGATCAACTCTCTTTAAATGACACCGCTTTAATTAAAAAGCTTTTAACCGATAATTTAAACTACCGTAATAAATTGCTAGCCATGGGTATAACCCCGGGATGCAAAGTGTCCATTGTTCGTAAAGCCCCCCTTGGAGATCCTATACAAATTGCGATTAGAGGCTTTCAGCTATGCTTAAGAAAATCAGAAGCCGCCGGTATTCAAGTAGATATCTACGGAGCCGATCATGAACGCTAAGACAATCGCTCTTTTAGGGAATCCCAATTGTGGAAAAACAACACTTTTCAATGCCCTCACCGGCAGTAATCAGAAAGTGGCGAACTGGCCTGGCGTGACTGTTGACAAAAAAACAGGAAATTTTTCGATTGAGAATCGAGATATTCATGTGGTGGATCTTCCCGGAACCTACTCTTTTGAGAGTAGTTTTCAAAACACGTCACAAGATGAATTAATTGTTCGGCACTATCTATTAGACGATAACGACAGCATTATTATCAATGTCATCGATGCATCAAATCTCCAACGTAGTCTCTATCTAACCTTTCAATTACTCGATCTTAAACGCCCCATGATCATTGTACTGAACATGATTGATGTGGCGAAAATGGAAGGCTATGAAATTTATACCGCTCTATTACAAGAAAAGCTCCACTGCCCTGTTGTTGCGGTCAGTGCGAGTAGAAAAGAGGGGATTACAGAGCTGAAAAAAGTGATCGCCGCTTATGATCCCAAACTCTATCTCGATCATCTGCCGTATCATACATTAAGCTCTCAAATTAACGAGATTATCACGACAGAGCGGTCCTCCCTTTCGGCGCAAAGTATTCTCAATCAAGTCACGCAGTGGGAACTACTGGAAACGATCAAAGGAGATACCGATAATCTTCCCCATTTAACTAAACTATCTGCGGCAGAGAATGCCTCTATCATCGCGATGCGCCAGAATATTGCAGCACTTGCTGAAGGCGAGCTCGATATCGCACTCGCTAGCTCCCGATTTGAAGCGATTGATGAACTCGCAAAAGAGGTTATTCATACTAACGGCATTGCGAGCTCTCAAGTAACCCATCGTATTGATAAATGGGCTTTAGGGAGAATTACCGGTATTCCCATCTTCTTACTCGTGATGTTTCTGATGTTTGCCATCTCGATTAACATCGGCTCTGCCTTTATCGACTTCTTTGAAATCCTCTTCGCGGCAATCTTTGTCGATGGTTTAGCGAGCGTTCTTAGTAGTATCCATACGCCAGAATGGCTCATTGCATTTCTCGCAAATGGAATCGGTGAAGGCATCAAAACGGTGGCTTCTTTTATTCCAGTGTTGGCCATGATGTTCTTCTGTTTATCGCTCTTGGAAGATTCTGGTTATATGGCACGTGCGGCAATGGTTGTCGATCGAGGAATGCGCGCGATCGGGCTTCCCGGCAAAGCATTTGTCCCGATGCTCGTGGGATTTGGCTGCAATATCCCTGCGATTATGGGAACGAGAACCTTAGAAAATCACCGGGATCGTTTAATGTCGATCATGATGATTCCTTTTATGTCCTGCGGTGCGAGATTACCGGTTTATGCACTGTTTGCGGCGATATTCTTTCCTAATAGTGTCGGATTGATTGTCTATTGCCTTTATCTTTTAGGCATTTTTGTCGCTATTCTTACAGGATTTGCGCTGAAATTCTCTATCTTAAAAGGTCCTAATACGCCCTTTATTATGGAACTACCGGCATATCATCTCCCCACATTTAAGGGCATTTTTCTTGCCACTTGGGAACGCTTAAAAAGCTTTATCGTTCGTGCAGGAAAAGCCATTATCATCGTAGTTGCAGTCTTAGGAATTCTCAATAGTTGGGGCAATGATGGTTCATTTGGCAATGCTGATACGGAAAAATCCGTTCTCTCTTCCATTGGGAAAACAATCACGCCCATCTTTGAGCCAATGGGCATCACCGAACAAAACTGGCCAGCAACCGTCGGGATCTTCACCGGCATTTTTGCCAAAGAAGCCGTTATCGGTACCATGAATTCTCTCTATTCAGAGGGTGGAAATGATGAAGATTTTGAGTTTTGGGAAACGGTAAAGGAAGCCTTTGCGACCATTCCTGAAAACTTAGCAGGAGTTCCGGCGCTTCTCCTAGATCCGTTAGGCATTCAGGAGCAAGTCGCTGATGGCGATCTCGATACCATTAAAGAGAGCAACGAAGTGAATGATGAAACCGTGACAAAAGTTCAGCAGTACTTCACTTCAGAAGCTGCCGTTATTGCCTATTTGATCTTTATCTTACTCTACACGCCATGTGTTGCGGCATTAGGTTCTGTCTATCGTGAAGCTGGTTTAAAATGGACCCTCTTAGTCGCAAGCTGGACCTTCGTTATTGGCTGGATTTTAGCAACGGGTTATTATCAATTCCATCTACTCAACCAAGGCTCTTCAAACGCGATCTTCTGGCTCGTCGGTTTAGCAATCGCTCTATTGGCGCTCTTTATGTTATTGCGATGGATGGGAAAAGCCGACATCTTTTCACAAAGCCAAGCCATTATTGCCCAAAGCCATGTTAAAACCTCTTCTGATAAGTGTTGCCACTAAAGGCTGATCACCATGTTACTCCTCCAAATTCGTGATTATATCCTTACGCGACAAGAAGTGACGCTCGCAGAGCTGGCGATACATTTTCAAATGCCGGAGTCTGCCATCGAAAAGATGGCGGATCTCTGGCTACAAAAGGCTCCCATCGAGAAACTGCAACCGCAATGTCAGGACCTTGATGCAACCTCGGGCTGTGGCGGTTGTTCTTCAACCTGCTCGATGAAAAATATTGCCCCGCAAATCTCAAAATCGTTAGTGTTATATCGGTCTTTATCAACATCAAAATATAACGAAAAAAGCCCTAGCTCATAACAGAATTAGGGCTTTTAAAATGCCTACTAACAACACAAAATACACAAAATTGATCGTGGCTAAATCTTCTCTTTTAAAATACGAAGACTATTCATAATGACTAGCAAACTAGCACCAACATCCGCAAATACCGCTGCCCACATGCTTTCATAGCCAAAGAGAATCGCGATAAAGAACACCGCTTTAATCCCTAATGCCGCAATAATATTCTGCTGAATCAAACGTACCGTTTTACGAGAAACATCCACAAAAAATGGGAGCTTTGCAAGATCATCATCCATAATCGCCACATTCGCCGTTTCAATCGATACATCACTGCCAATGGCGCCCATCGCAAAACCCACATCCGCTTTTGCTAATGCCGGCGCATCATTAATTCCATCACCGATCATCCCCACAGCTTGTTTTCCGACTTGATGGCTCGATAAAATCGCGAGTTTATCCTCCGGCAACAATGCCCCATGCGCTTCCTCAATCCCAATCTCTTTTGCCACATGATTCACCGCACCCACATGATCTCCCGATAGAAGAATCGGCTGAATTCCTTGCGATTTCAAAGCATTCAATGAAGCCTTTGCATTTGCTTTAATAGGATCGGCAACCGTAAAGATCGCACGGACATGTCCTTGATAGGCAAAAATCGTCAAACTTGCTCCCATCGCCTCAACTCTCGCTAACTCAGATTCTACCGGCGCTAAATCAACATTGTTGGCTTGCATCATTTTTCGATTACCTAATAACAAGCGTTCACGATCAAAAAATCCTTGCGTTCCGTGACCCGCAACCGCCGTAAAATCGTCGATATTCACCAATGTAATATCACTGCCGGCAACGATCGCTTGAGAAATAGGGTGATCCGAGCGAGAGGCTAAACTTAATGCTAAGCGCGCTAATAACATATCCGTTACATCAAGTTTTTCCCCTGTTTCAGAAAAATAGAGCGCTTCACTCAACACCGGCTTACCCATTGTTAACGTCCCGGTTTTATCAAAAGAGAGATGCGTCAAATGAGCACCTTTTTCGATGAACTCGCCACCTTTCACTAAGATGCCATGACGCGCTAATTGCGTTAAAGCACTGACAACGGCAACCGGCGTTGAGATCACCAAAGCACAAGGACAGGCAATAATCAGAATCACTAATGCTTTATAGATTGAATCGAACCAGCTCATCCCAAACATCGGAGAAATCACAGCAATCAAAATCGCAATGATAAAAACAATCGGGGTATAAATTGCCGCAAACTTATCGATGAAACGCTGTACGGGTGCTTTCTTCACCTGCGCTTCTTCAATCGTTCGCACAATCTTCGCTAATGTGGAATCTTTAGAGGTCGATGTAGCGCGATAATCGATTTCACCTTGCTGATTAATACTCCCAGCATACACAGTCTCTTCCACAGACTTATCCACAGGTATACTTTCGCCGGTAATTGCAGATTCATCAAAGCTCGAATTCCCACGGATAATCACGCCATCGAGTGGCAAGCGTCCGCCAGGAATCACACGAATGACATCGTTTAACGCAACCTCTTCAACCCGTTTGTCAACAACGCCGGCATCAGTCACAACCATCGCCACATCAGGTGCTAGCTTTAAGAGCTTTTCCACAGCATTCTGTGCTTTCGTTAAGGACTTCGCCTCAATAATCTCCGCTAAGGTAAAGAGGAATATTACCATAGCGGCTTCCGGGAATACGCCGAGTATCACCGCCCCTGTCACCGCAACGCTCATCAGTGCATTGATGTTTAACGTCCGATTCTTAATGGCCACCCAGCCTTTTTGATAAGTCGTTAATCCCACCAAGGCAATCGTAATAAAGGCAAACAGTGCACTCCAACCCATTCCCCAACCGGCAAACTCAAATACTTCTGAAATTGCCGCAGAGATTCCAGCAAGTACTAAACGTGGTGTTTCATATTTCTCATATAACGTCTTTTCAACAACGATCGCTTCGCCATCAGTCACCAAAAATGGCGTCATATTCAATTTTTTAATTTTTTCTACAACTGGCGTGATCTCACCCTTATGAATCACATAAGCTTCACGCTTCATGTAATTAAAATGGAGTGCATGAATTGAGGGTTCATTTGCTAACGCTTTTTCGATTAAGACCGACTCCATAGGGCAATCCATCTCTTTAATATAGAGAATATCCTGAGTATACCCGGCAGGGATTTCACTTTTTTCAGCTTCATGATTCTTTTGTGGTAACGCGCAGCAACTAGTATTTGCGGATGAGATATGATCGTGATCGTGAGGATTATCTCCACAAGCATCCTCTACTTCTGCACTTTCTCCGCCCGAACAGCAATGCCCCTCAACAGAGGGTATCCCTTTTTTTGAATCTTTATCTAGATCGAAAGTCATCCCTTCTCTCCCTATTAGAATATCTCTTGAATGCAGATCTATGAGAGATAAAAGCACCTTGTTCCCCACAACCCTTCTCATAAAAAGGACCAAAAACAAATCTTCTACGCCCTAATATCTCTCTAAAATCTATTTTTAATTTATGTTATGCTCATTAAACACCCTAAAGTAACTACAGGGTCAAGCTTTTAATAAAAGAGGAGATTTCGCAATGACACATCATGCCCCAAAAGCATTGAATACCGAGTCCTATAAAATTGGAGAACTCTCCGCCATTAGTAAAGTGCCCGTAGAGACCATTCGTTATTATGAAAAAGAATCCTTAATTGAGGCACCAGAACGAGCGGAAAATAATTATCGAATCTATCGTGATCGTCATCTAAAACGCCTACTTTTAATCCGCAATTGCCGTGCCTTTGATATGAGCCTAGAGGAGATAAGACAGATCATTGTCGCCATAGAAAAAGGTGAAAATAGCTGTTTACCTATCAATGAGATTATTCAAGATCATCTGTTTCATATTGATCAACGAATTCAGGAACTAACAGCCCTTAAAAAAGAGCTGAGCAATATCCAAGCTCGCTGTGGACAAAACCATCTTGCAGACAACTGCTCTATTATTGATGAAATCCATCAATTAGAACCAGAAACGAAGGAACACATCACACATCTTTCATAACATTTCGCCATAAAAAAATGCCAGGAACGGAACTCATCCCCGGCATTTTAACGTAAAGCCCATCGATTACGATGAAGCAGATAAGGAGCTTTGACACTCTAAGCAGATAGATGCGCCAATCTCTTCCGCATCTTTACGATCTTTTGCCCAATGTAAGCCTTCTCGTTTTTTCGGAGATAAGCCCGCTTTTCCTAAAACAGCTTTCGTCTCATTATTTAATCCCGATAATACAATCTCAATTCCTTTCTTATCGAGCCGATCAAGCATCGTTTTAAAGGCAATTAATCCGGTTAAATCAATCATGGGAACCTTGTCGAGATGAATAATCATCACCTCAATGCTCTGATCTAAATAAGAGAGTCGATCTAGCGACTCTATTGTTTTACGTGCAGGACCAAAAAAGAAAGGACCTCGAATCTCATAATGTAAAATTAAGGGTGCAGATTCGCTCAACTCCTCTGATAACTCATCATCAATCCCTTCATGCAATCCGCCATCATCCGCATGATCTTCCATTAAAAACTCTGTCTCCGTATAGCTCGACATTCGGGCCATAAAGAGGAAACTCGACAAAACCATTCCCACCGCTACTGCCACCACCATATCAAATACAACCGTTAAAATAAGACAGAGAAAAAGGACTGCTAAATCCTCTCTTGGCGCCATTTTGACAGTTTCTTTAAAGTAGGGAACATCTGCCATACTCCAAGCAACCATCAGTAGCATTGCCCCGAGACTTGCCATCGGCAAATAGCCTAATAATTTCGCGAAAAAAAGCAGTGTTAATAGGACAAAAGCGGCATGAATCATGCCAGCAATTGGAGTGTTACCCCCAGCCCGAATATTTGCCGCTGTCCGAGCAAGCGCTGCCGTTGCCGCAAACCCTCCAAAACATGGCGCAATAATATTTCCAACACCTTGTCCCACTAATTCAGCATTAGGGTTATGGCGAGTATTCTTCATTCCGTCAGCCACCACAGAACAAAGGAGTGATTCAATAGCACCCAAGATCGCAATCACAAATGCGCTCGGTAGAAGGTCTCGAAAAAGCTGAAAAGTCAGTATACTTTCCCCGTTTTCATCAATCCAAGGGAGCTGGAATTTTGGCAAAAAATTAGGAATACCTTGTAGAACTTCGCCTTTATATTCATAACTAAAAACAGACTCAATAGTTCTAAACTCCAATCCTAACTTCGCTAAAAGCACTCCTAAGAGAGCGCTAGCCCCCAAAACAATCAAATGAGGGGGCATTTTACTAAAAATCTTCGGTAACCCGATCAAGCCCAGCAATGTAAAAATAGCGAGCCCTAAATCAGTCCATGAAAGCGCCGGAATCATGGTTCCAATAGCCATAATTCGTTCAATAAAACCATCGGCTTGCACCGTCTCATTGATTCCGAGGAGATCGGGGATTTGGGTCATAGCGATCACAATGGCGATCCCCGTACTAAAGCCGGCAGTGACCGAATAGGGCACGTAATGGATCATTTTTCCAATACGAAAAATACCCATCAATAGGAGAATCACCCCCGCCATACTCGTCGCAAGAATTAATCCTGTTAATCCATACTGGCTCGTAATAGGTTGTAAAATGACAATAAATGCCGCGGTAGGCCCCGAAATATTGAACCGAGCTCCGCCACATAGCGCAATAAAAAAGCCTGCCACAATCGAGGTATACAATCCATATTGCGGTGCAACACCGGTGTTAATTGCAAGCGCCATTGATAGCGGTACTGCAATCATCCCGACCGTTAATCCACCCATTAAGTCTTGCTGGAGCTTAGAAAGATTATATCCCTGTAGCATCTGAATAAATGGGATATTCCAAAACCACTTAAAATTCTTCATCCTCATCTCACCTCAATTCAATGAAATCTATCGGTATTAAAGAGCCTTCGCAACATGATTTTCATGATGATATTGGTTCACTCCTCTTCAGGATCTGGCTCGAGATCCTATTTGAAATCTCTTCTGATGGCTTAGAACTTCAAATGACCACGACAATGATCTCTACTTTTAACGATATTTACTCTGTCTACTATACGCTTCTTTACCTGATAAAAGGGACTCCTTTACCGAAAGCTTTATAAGGACCTCAAAATAAAAACAGCTCCTTACAAATATTCAACCGATAAAAAAAGATCCTTCTCGATCTTTTTAAATTTTAATCACGCCTGTGATCGTTCATCACAATATTCACTCGACCACCAAACAGGATAGCGACTCACCATCTCTATTCTATCCCTCAGAGCTTAGAGCCTTAATAGCATTCTTGGATGCCTAGTTTTTTCAAGACCTGCCCCGTTGCGATACCATTGGCGACAATGCCCTCTCGTTTTTGATATTCATACAAAGCCTGTGCCGTATAACCATTGAAGTAGCCTTTATCGATAAAGTCCTCATTCAGGTCCCCTGTTCGCATTAAGGCTTCTTGCAATAAACGTACAGTCATTCCGGTAGAGCCTTGCTGTAAATGCTCTTCTTGGCAACCTGCTGCAATCTCAGCAAAATCAGCGGCATGGGCTAATAAGTAACTATAGACTTGCCCTACATCTAAAGGTGAAGGCATCGCTGATTGCCCCGCTAAAATCCGAAAAGTTTGATAAAATCCTGTCGGCATATTTGGCGGCACATGATCCCCTTGAATTACCTGGCACCCCGCAGATGAAAAACTAATCCCTGTAGGCATCGTGGTCGATTGCGCACTATGAATATGGTCGTTGGCGATCGATAGAGTGGGGATTCCCTTTTCTATTGCATAATGATGATTCGCTTCATAAAAGCGCCACACAAAAACAGGCTGTAAACGGCTTAAACGAAAAGCACCTTCTTCAAAAGCTCTTCCTTCAGGCTCATGTGCCCCCACAATATAACGATAGGCTCCCACGCCTAAACAGTTCGCAATTTTTTTCTCCGGCATGCTAATTTGCTTCATTTGCCAAACTTGATGCGGAACTGTCGATGCCGGAAAGAGTGCTATTTTATGAGTCGTTAAATCCCATAATCCCAATAAACAGCGAAAGTTTTCTCCATCTAAGACATCTTCTACCACTACGGCGTCAGTGAGCCACTTCCCATAATCTCCTACCACTAACTTCCCCGCACGAATACCAAATAACACGATCGAGCCTGTTAATTGATAATGACAGTTTTCCACTAATCGCGCCAATGATGCACTACTCAATGAAAATGGTTCAAATGTCGCTGGCGTTAATGATGGGGCATCAATCATGATAAGGTCTCTACAAAATTGTTTTAAATATCTTAATATCAAAAATCATCTGGAAACACTCTAACATATTCAACATTAAACTACGATATATCCCAAGCTCGATGGTCGTTTTTAGAAGTTTAGCCACCAAATGACAAATCTTTAGTAGAATAGATTTCATGGAGAGCTCACAACTTGCAAATCATATTAAATGTGGGATTTCTCCCGCTTACCTTACAAATTCTTAAAGAGTCAAATTATGCTAAAGATCCAAAATATCCCTTACTACTTACAATTGATGCGCATTGAAAAGCCTATCGGCAGCTATCTATTGATGTGGCCGACGCTATGGGGTGTTTGGATTGCTAGTGAAGGTTTACCTTCGGCAAAAATTGTGATGATCTTTATGCTCGGAGTCTTTATTATGCGCTCTGCGGGATGTGTAATTAATGATATTGCTGATCGAGATATTGATAAGTTTGTAGAGCGCACTAAGGATCGCCCCCTAACTTCCGGCAAGGTGACGACAAAAGAGGCGCTGACACTGCTCATTGTATTAGTCACTATCGCCGGCATTCTAGCACTCTTCCTCTCCTATAAGACAATTTTACTCAGTATCCCTGCACTCTTACTCGCACTCTCTTACCCTTTTATGAAACGCTTTCACTCTCTGCCACAAGCACATCTCGGGGTTGCCTTTGCCTTTGGGATTCCGATGGCATTTATGGAGATTCAAGGGTCGCTACCACTCACTGCTTATCTACTCTTTTTTGCCAATATCTGTTGGACGCTTATTTATGATACTGAGTACGCCATGAGCGATCGCGAAGATGATAAATCAATTAATATTAAATCTTCCGCACTCCTCTTTGAATCATGGTTAGGAGATAAAGATTACTACATTATTATTGGCCTACAAACAACAATGATTGCCTTGCTTTTAACCATTACGGCGCTCGAGAATCTTACTCCTTATTTCTTATTTTCAATCCTCATTGTCATCAACTTGTTTTATTACCAAATTATACTTATTAAAGATCACGATAGAATGAATTGTTTCAAAGCCTTTTTACACAATAACTGGGTAGGACTCACCCTCTTTATGGGCTTATTTTTAAACTATTTACCTTAAGTCACATATTGATCATTATTCGGAGGTTCAATGGGAAATCGATTATCAAAAATTGTCACTAAAACAGGGGATAGTGGCACCACAGGAATTGCCGGCAATATCCGTTTAGAGAAATATCATCCTCGTATCGAAACAATCGGCTTAATTGACGAGCTCAACTCACTCATCGGTATCGGTATTGCGGAGCTTCAAATAGAGCTCCAAAAACAGCCATCCCCAGGCATTAGTGCACTCGAAGCATTAGTGATTGAATGGTCAGATATCCAGCACGAACTCTTTAATCTTGGGGGCGAACTCTCTATGCCGGGGAATTCTCTCATCACTGAAAATGCGGTGAACACTCTTGAAGAACAATTGATGATCTACAATGAATTATTACCACCTTTAAAAGAGTTCATTCTGCCAGGAGGATCGCCACTAGTTGCAAAAACTCACTATATTCGCGCGATTAGCCGAAAAGTTGAACGAGCATTATGGGCATTAAATAGTAATGATCCCGTCAATAGCCACTCTTTAAAATATCTTAATCGCTTATCTGACTACTTCTTTATTACGGCAAGAATGATCGCCAAAATCACAGACACGCCTGAGTTATTTTGGAACCATCATAAAAAATGAATCATACCTATTCTATTCTTCTTCCCATCAACGAAAGAAGCCTGCAATGGGCAAAAACATCATACCCCCAATTCTGGGAGCCTCATTTAGGCAATAAAAAACGCACAAGCTATCTTCTTAGCCGCGCGCTCTTACTTCACACCTTACACACATACTATCACCTGAATCAACTCCCCGAGATCATCTATAATCAACATCAAAAACCGATCTTTAAAGATTGTGACATCACTTTTAATCTCACCCACTCTACAGATTTTGTGGGATTAATTATCTCTTCAGAACCCATAGCTCTTGGCATAGATATCGAAACCATCATGCCCCGGCGCAATTTTTTAGGATTACTCAAAAGAACCTTTGAACCCCTAGAGATTCAATGGATTTTAAAACAATCTGAAACAGAATATAGAGCATTGATGCAAACAAATGAACATCGCATACTTCGCAGTGATGAGATGATTCGCTTCTTTTTATTATGGTCTGCAAAAGAGGCTTATTTAAAGGCAGATGGGCGAGGACTACAAGGCTTAAGCACCCTACACTTAAACCCTCAAAAATCGTCGATGAACGGCGATTTAGATAACGGCACACTACTTCTCACAACCTTAACGGCGGGAGATCTTAATGAGACGCTTAGTTCACTTGCCCTCTATCTGCCTAACAATAAGCTTTCAAGCCTTTCCACACAATCTCTCATGATTACCGATAACGACCAAGCACTTTATAGACCATTAACGATTTCATGGCGCTATCAACTACTCGAAAATAACCAGTCATCTATCTGATAATAGATCAGATATTGATAGTTTATTTTCGATCAATATCTTCGGAGATTGTGAGTTAAATCTAAAAAAGCATGCGGTGTCGCCTTATTTAGCGATCTCTTCTGCTAATAAGAAATCTTCTTTTTTCGCACCCGCTTCGACCTTCTCTTTCATCCATAATGGCATTTTCCCACGTCCACTCCAGAGTTGCTCTGGGTTTTCTGGGTTACCATATTTCATAGGAACCTTACGACCTTTACGACCCACTTTGTCTTTAAAAACATCATGGAAAGAAAGCCCTGAATGATCTAAAAGCTTCTCAATTTCTTTACGAACTTGCTCAGCTTCAGCGGCACGACGGCTTTCAATTTCTTGACTTAATTCAGTAATAAGATTTTCCATCTTATCAATTGTTAGTCCATTTAAATTTAACTCTTTCATCACTTCTTGTCTCCATTCAATAAATGATTTTTAAAATTTATAGCCACTAATTAACTTAATGACTACTTCCTAGCGCTTATATTATATACATTATAATAATAATTATAAATATCTTATTTGTGTTTTATTGAAAAACATTGTCTTATTTTAGGGTTTCTCTTAAAGTCTTCCGGTAGCGTTGAACTAGAAATATCTTTAATATCAAACAGTTCGATTAACGCAGAGTCCATTTTAAAGCCTCTAAGATTCGTTGAGAACAATAATTCACCATCCCTCGTCAAAATCCTCATGGCATCTGTGATTAATTGTGAATGATCCCGCTGGATATCTAAGATCCCTTCCATTTTCTTTGAATTAGAGAATGTCGGAGGGTCCATAAAAATAAACTCAAATTTATCTTCATCTCTTGCTAAAAGAGGCTTCTCTCGCATTCTATCAACACGACCCTTTAGCCACTCAATCACATCGGCCTGAACTAACTCATGACCATTAAAGTGCCCATTCAGTGCCAGATTTTTATCTGCCCAACTTAAATAGGTACGCGATAAATCCACCGAAAGGGTTTCACTAGCTCCCCCATTTGCCGCATGAACGGAAGCACTTCCTGTATAACAAAACAGGTTTAAAAAACGCTTACGTTTCGCATCACGACCAATTCGAAAGCGCACCTCTCGATGATCTAAAAAGAGCCCTGTATCGAGGTAGTCCGTTAAGTTCACCAATAACTTGGCATCACCTTCTTGAACTTCAAAAAGATTTCCTTCCTCATCAGAATGGCGCTCGTACTGCGTTTTTCCTCGCTGTCTTGCACGCTGCTTAATATGAATATCTTCTAAAGAGATATCTTCAAACACGTGTGGAACGATTTGCGTAATTTTATTAAATCGCTGTTCTGCAACTTTTCGATTAATTGTTGAGGGCGCTTCATACTCATAAATCACTATTTGGTTTTTATAAAGATCTATCGCCACATTAAACTCTGGAAGATCAGCATCATAAACGCGATAAGCTTCAATATTTTGACGATTCGCCCACTTGGCAAGATGCTTATAGTTCTTCGTTAAGCGATTCATGAAAGCATCTCCACCATCGGTTAACAACTCTTCTAACGCAACCCGGCGCTCATTTTGATTCGCTTTCTCCCGATCCACAAAAAATGAGGACGCGATCTGGAATTGCAAATAGATACAATCTAAAGCCCCATTCCAGAACTTGTTAATCTTTCTTGCACGAATCCCCATGACGCGCCCAAGATCTGGATCCGAAGTAATCACCCCCGCATCGAAACCTTCATAATGACGCAAAAAATCGCCTAAATCCATATAGGTTTCAATCAGCTGAGACTTCTCTCCTAAACGCTCACCATAAGGAGGGTTTGTCACAATCAGCCCCTGCGTCATCTCTTCATCACGGAGATAATCTTGGAAGCTCATATGTTTAAAGACCATATTCTTTAACACTCGAGCTCTATCAGCATTCGATTTGGTAATACCGATCATCATTGAGCTACGCTCAATTCCTACCAGCTTTCCTTGATATCGAGCTTCCCCTTCAGCCGCTCTTCGCTTCGCCTCGTGATAACACTCATCCCACTCCGCTTTTTTAAAGAGGCGCCAACGCATGAAGCCAAAATCATTACGATATAAGCCCGGCGCAATATCCCGTGCCATTAATGCCGCTTCGATCAAGATCGTCCCAGCCCCACACAGAGGATCAATAAAGTGTTCGTGATTGGACGCTTTTTCGGGCCAATTCGAGCGATATAACAATGCCGCTGCTAAATTCTCCTTAATCGGGGCCGCCCCTTGTTCACTTCTAAACCCGCGTTTATGAAGAGGCTCTCCACTCAGATCTAAATAGAGCGTATAGCGATTTTCAAAGATATGAACATAAAAACGGACATCAGGATCATCTACATCCACATTAGGACGAGTTCCCATCAATTCATTAAAATAATCAACAATGGCATCCTTCACTCGAAGTGCCGCAAAGTGGGTATGGATATTGCCGGCACGACGCGCCGTAACTTTTGTCGAAAAAGTATCCGTTTCACGCATGTGCGCCGACCAAGAGAACAGTGCTAACTCGTTATGCATTTGATCTAACGAGGTAAACTTCCCTTCTTTTAACTCTAAAAGTACACGTGATCCACAGCGAACCCAAAGACACGCATTATAAGCATCTTTAAATTCACCGGTAAAAGTGACACCTGTCCCATCTTCTTTAGCCTCTATCCCGATAGCATTTAGCTCATCTTTAACATAAGGGGCGAGGCCTTGAGCACAGGTAACATAAAATTTTGACATAAAATCTCTCTAAAGAATTTTGTAATTACATTTTTCTTATTCGTAATTCCAAACGATTTTTTGTGTCATTCCACAAAACTATAACCATTGATTTTCTTAATAAAGTCGCAAGTATACTATAAAAAATAAGCCACAACATATATTAACAACTGAAAACCCATCCGATGAGAATATTTTTAATAAAATCAATTAAATAAAAATTGTAAATTTCTCATAATCAGCGATTTAGACAAATCCCACGGATATTATTGATCATTTTTGAATGCCTGATTCCCCTGTTCTAAAAAGACTATATTACTTGAAGTATTACCAATTATCTGTCTATATTAGAGGGAATCAAATTTCGTCGTCTAGATATAAAAATAACCCTTTAAAATAGAGGGAACTTATACTTATGACAAGTCATTTTATAAAAAATAGATAATTAACAATAAAAAAGGATAGATATTTATGAGCGCAGACTTAAGTAAAAAAATTCGCCATAAGGCGTTTCTTGATAAGATCGTCTCAGCGGAAGAAGCCGCTTCCTGGATCGAAGATGGTATGACGCTCGGTATGAGTGGATTTACTCTTTTCGGAGAACCTAAAGTATTCCCTAAAGCGCTTTCAGAACGTGGTAAAACTGAGAAATTCAAAGTGAACCTCTTCACTGGCGCATCACTTGGCCCAGATGCTGACCAAGCAATGGCAGAAGCGGACATTATTAACCTTCGCGTTCCATACCAAGGTAACCCGGTCATGCGTAAAATGATCAACGCAGGACAGATCAAATATATTGATCAGCATTTATCTCATACTGCAGAAACTCTTCGTCAAGGGAATCTCGGTAAGATTGATTATGCGGTTATTGAAGCAGCTGCGATCACAGAAGATGGTCTTGTGATTCCAACAGGTTCTGTCGGTAACTCTCCTATCTTTATGGATAAAGCAGATCATATCATTATCGAACTCAATACGAGCACGCCTGAAAGCTATGAAGGGATTCACGATATCTATGTGCCAAAAGCACAAGGTGAGAACCGTGAAGCGATTCCTGTTTATGATGACTTAAGCAAGCGTATCGGTACTATTGGTATTAAAGTTGATCCGGCTAAAGTTCGCGGTATCGTGCTGTCAGATCGCCCTGATATCCCATCACCTCTTTTCGAACCTAACGAAGAGACCCAAGCAATTGCAGATAACCTCCTTGATTTCTTAGGTAAAGAAGTAGAGGAAGGTCGCCTTGGTCCTAATCTCGCGCCATTACAATCAGGCGTTGGTTCTGTTGCAAATGCGGTATTAAGCGGTATGGCAAAATCAGACAAGTTTAAAAACCTCACCGTGGCTTCAGAAGTTTTACAAGATGGTATCTTCGACCTTATCGATGCAGGTGTTGTAGACTTTGCCGTAGCAACAGCGTTCTCCCTTTCGAAAAAACGTGTCGATCAGCTTGCATCTGATCTTGCAAAATATAAAGATAAAATTCTTTTCCGCCCACAAGAGATTACAAACCATCCGGAAGTCATTCGTCGTTTAGGCGTCATTGCTTTCAATACTGCATTAGAAGTAGATATCTACGGTAACGTCAACTCTACTCACGTGAGCGGAACACACGTGATGAACGGAATCGGTGGTTCAGCTGACTTTGCTCGTAACGCACGAATCACTATTTTCGTCACACAATCTACAGCAAAAGATGGCAAAATTTCAGCGATCGTACCTTTTGTCACTCACGTTGACCACACGAACCATGAAGTAGATGTCATTGTTACAGAACAAGGTTATGCCGATATTCGCGGTCTTTGCCCTGTTGATGCAGCTGAAAAAATCATTGAAAACTGTATGCATCCAAAATATAAAGCGCAAGCACGTCAATACTTTGAAGATGCAAAAGCAAAACGTGGTGGTAATACCCCACATCTCTTAGATGAAGCATTCTCTTGGCATATCAACCTTGCCAACAAGGGAACCATGCTTTTAGACTAAAATAACCTGATGTTTAAAGACATCGTGTTACATAGCAAACAATAATCATCAGCCGGCACTCAATGCCGGCTTTTTATTTTATTAAAAGCTGCCACAGGGAAAAGAAAGGTGACCTGCAATTGTCATTTTCCTGAGAGCGGTTATGCGAGATCTTCTGATAACGAAATAACAACAGTCTGCTTTAACAGTTGATGATGCGATTTTTAAATGTTCAACAGCTTCTTATTAAAACCTCTTTTAAAACCGAATTACAACTAGGGATAATCTTAGAGCGATTGGTAAGATCCATCCCCTCGCCACAAGAAAATTTTTGATCTACAGCAAGAAAGGATCATAAAGTGCCCATCATCAAGAACTCCATTTAACACTCAGTATTGTCTTATCATCTTATAAGATAAATCTAAGCTCCCTGCGATCATAGCTAATAATATTAACCCTACAGCTCTTAAAAAATAAGCCTTTTCTGTATCTCTTTTAGTAATAAACGTCCCTTCTTTTAAAATCTATGATAATAATGTTATCAATCGATTTTTAATCATCTTCAGCTTTGCCGCACCGCAAACATCGAGAATATTCATTCCATTATGAACGTCATTCTCTCTCAATATAATGAGCGAGCGGCAGACTATTTGTTATTCAAGGAGGATTTTATGGCTCGTGAGAGTTGGAGTAATAAACTCATTTATATCTCTACCGTTGCCGGAGCGACTATTGGCTTTGGTGCAACTTGGCGTTTTCCCTATCTCGTAGGAGATAATGGTGGCGGTGCATATCTTTTAGTATTCTTTATCGCCATGTTAATCCTCGGGGTTCCCATGCTCATCGCTGAACACCTTATCGGCCGTCGCTTACACACAAACGTGGTAGATGCTTTTAGCGGAAAAGGTTTAGACCGCCCGATCTCAAAATTATGGAAAGGGGTCGGCATTATTGCCATTCTAGGCGCCTTTGGGATTCTTGCCTACTACATGGTCCTCGGAGGATGGGTCATGAGCTATATCGGCGGTATTTCGCTCGGAGAGATCGATCTTTCGACCCCACTAAGTGCGGAAACGGCCAAAAACTTCTTTGAGACCTCCACCAGCAGCCCGTGGAAAATGATTCTCTATACATTTATCTTCGTCGCAGTGAACTACTATATTCTGGTCAAAGGAATTATTGACGGGATTGAACGTGTCATTCGCTGGGTTATGCCGCTCTTCTTAATTTTAGTATTAGCCTTGATGATCCGCGCACTATTTCTTCCGGGAGCCATAGAAGGCGTAAAATTCTATATCATTCCTGATTTTAGTAAAATTAACTCGCAAGTCATTCTACTCGCCCTAGGGCAAGTCTTCTTTGCTTTAAGTATTGGCTTTGGCGTGATGGTAACGCTCTCATCCTACTTAAGTAAGAAAGAAAATATTGTGAATATTAGTATTAGTGCCGGCATTATCAATACCTTGATTCCTTTAGCGATTGGCTTCATTATCTTCCCGGCACTCTTCTCTGCGGGGATCGAGCCTGCTTCTGGCCCCTCTCTTGTATTCCAAGTCCTACCCGCCGTCTTCTCTACGATTCCTTTCGGGGCATTTTTTGCGGCGCTCTTCTTCTTATTGCTCCTGCTCGCAGCACTCACAACATCCTTAACGATTTATGAAGTCGCGATCACAACTCTCATTGAGAAATTTAAAATGTCTCGCCCTATTGCAACATTCTTAACGCTTTCTGTGATCTTCATCTTTGGAAACGTTCCGAGTATTTTAGCCGATAGCGTTTGGAGTGATGTGCGCATCTTTGGCATGAATATCTTTGATGCCTTTGATTATATTAGTGCAAATATCCTCTTTATTACCACCAGCCTCTTGTCCGCAATTTTTATTGGCTTTGTGTTAAGAAAGAGAGTCTCTCTTGAAGAGATGACAAATAATGGTCAGGTCAATCAAAAGATTGCCCCCCTACTTTTTTACCATATTAAATTTGTGATCCCGGCACTAATACTGATGATTTTCGCCTTCTCTTTCGTATAGATCCAAAATCAAATAATAGGATCAATGCAGGTCAAAAAGGCACAGAGTTTCCAAGCTTCTGTGCCTTTTATATGCCTGCTAAAAACAATTCCCATCAATACTGACACCCATCAGCCCTCCTTTCTCAATGATTGGTATGGATTAAAAACCCCAAACCTCAAAGAGAAAAATCGTCATGATGTAGCATGACAATCTTCCAAAAGCTTACGATCAACGCTTTGAGGGTTTAAGTGGCTGGCTGATCCTGTTGGCGATATTCCTCATTATCTCTCCCATCCATCTCTCTTTCTTTATCATCTCGACATTCACCAATATAGCGCCATTATGGACACCATTAACCACTCCAAGCTCGCTCTACTTTATCTCAGGAATCGCCTCATTAATCGTAGCTGAGATCATCGCAAACGCTATTTTTATCGTGTTATTTCTCTATGGTCTTTTTCTCTTTTTTACAAAAAGTCGCAAACTCCCCAAGTTACTCATCTTTCTTCTGATTGCGAATCTTATTTTTTTTGCTCATCGATGATTTTTTATCAACATGATCATGGGAGATTATATCCTCATAGAGGATCCTGAGAGCTTAAGAGATATCTATATTGCCGGCATTCGATCTGTTATCTGGATTCCTTATTTATTAAAGTCTAAACGAGTTCTCTCTACTTTCCGCCATTAAAATGCCCCCTTTAAAACTCCCCAATAAAAATGGCGCCTCTATTCCTGAGGCGCCATTTTTTATGAAGTTATCAATGATACGATAACCTGATGACTGATCTCTATTTTTTCGTCAATTTGACTCGATTTAACATCAGAGAATTAATCAAAACACTCACAGAACTGAAAGCCATCGCACCCCCAGCTAAAATCGGGCTTAAAAGCCCCAACGCCGCAAAAGGGATCCCCACGGTGTTATAGAGAAAGGCCCAAAACAAGTTCTGCTTGATTTTTTTCATCGTCAGCTCTGATAAGCGAATCATTCTAGAGAGATTGATAAGGTCCCCATTCATAATCGTCACATCTGCAGACTCCATGGCGATATCGGTGCCTGTTCCCATCGCAATGCCGGCATCTGCTTGCGCTAATGCGGGCGCATCATTCATGCCATCTCCCACCATTGCCACAATACGCCCATTTGCTTGTAACTCTTTCACAACTGATGCTTTATCTTCTGGCTTTAACTCTGCAACAATTTCATCCGAGGTTAATCCCACTTCTAGACCAATTTTGGTCGCCGTTCGCATATTATCACCCGTTAACATCACCACATGAATGCCGAGCGCTTTAAGGTTCATAATTGCCTCTTTTGAGCTGGGCTTCACCGAGTCTGCCATCGTGATCACCGCTAATGCTTGATCTCCATTACTGAGCATCACTGCGGTTTCCCCCATCGATTCATGACGCAAAACGATCTCTGCAAAGGGACGATAATCCACCTGCATCTCATCCATCAATCTTGGGGATCCCACAAAATAAGGTCTCCCCTCGATCTCACCTTGAAGACCCGCGCCTACTAGCGCTTGGAAGTTCTCAACTTTGAGTTTTGTGAGTCCACGGGCTTCGCCATATGCCACAATCGCCTTTGCAAGGGGATGTTCTGAGTGTGATTCTAAGCCCACTAAAATGGCTAGCAACTGATCTTCTGATAATCCCGATTCTTGACAAGTTTCAAAATAGATCACCTGAGGAGCACCTTCCGTAATAGTCCCCGTTTTATCAAGCACAATGGTATTGATCTTAGAAGCTCTCTCTAAAGATTCCCCATTTTTAATCAAAATACCATTTTTCGCCCCTAACCCCGTTCCAACCATAATCGCCGTCGGTGTTGCTAAACCCAAAGCACAGGGACAAGCGATCACCAGTACCGCAACACTATGCATAATTGCCATTCCCCAATGACCCACAATACCGTATGTGACAAAGAGGGTGATAAGTGCAATGACTATCACTGCCGGTACAAATAGCGCAGAAACCCGATCTGCAACTTTTTGAATCGATGCTTTACTCCCTTGCGCATCGTTCACCATCTCGATAATTCGTGATAACGTACTCTCACTATCAAGCCTCGTCGACCTCATCACAAGCGCACCAGATTGGTTGATTGTCCCACTAAAAAGCTCATCCCCTACGCTTTTATCAACGGGTAAACTTTCTCCCGTTAACATACTTTCATCAATCGTTGAATGCCCAGAAATCACTGTTCCATCCACAGGTATCGTTTTGCCGGGATGTACTAATAGATGATCACCAATAACCACAGATCCTATAGGTATTTCTATCAGCCGTTCAACCTCATCTGCCGGGTCTTGATCAATTCGAATTGCCGTCTTTGCTTGAAGCGCCATTAATCCTCGGATAGCAGCTCCTGTCTGACTTTTTGCCCGCTCCTCCATATATTTACCTAACAATATTAATGTGATGATAACGGCGCTCGTCTCAAAGTAAAGATGGGTAGGATCTCCCCCTAAAAAACCGTTGTAAAGACTATAAAAATAAGAGGCTAACGTCCCTATAGAAACCAGCACATCCATACTTGGTGCCTTTGCTCGTAATGAAGCCCAAGCCGCTTTATAAAAACGCCATCCCACCCCAAACTGAATCGGCGTGGTCATGATTAATTGCACCCAAGGCTTATGCAAAAAGGTCACCCAAGGAGCTTCGATACCTATTAACATGGCGATCATCGCAATCACTAATGGCGCACTCAAAAGGGCACTCACCAATAACGTGATCCGCATATTTTTTACCGCACGCTCTTCACGTGCCACTAATTCCGCACGATGATCCTCGTCATCTAAAATGGCACCAAATCCCGTTTTTTCAATTGTTTGAATAATCTCCGCTTCAGATGTCACCGTAGGATTATACTCAAACATCCCCTTCTTACTTGCCAGATTCACATGAGCACGGTAAATTCCCGGCTTTTTTCCCACAACTCGTTCAATACGACCTGAACAGTTTGCACAAGTCATACCCGTAATCGATAAACGCGAAAATCCCCGATTAGAATCGCTATTTGCCTCTTGATTAATCTTTTTGGTTTCCATTGTGATCCCCTACTTTTGTTCTAAATGGCAACAACACTGCCCTTTAAAACAATCACAGATAATATCTGTAACACTGCTCTTTTTCGCTTCTTCAAGGCTCGCTTCGATCATGGCAATATCCTCAAGCGATAATGCTCTCGCTTCTATTAATCTTGCTAATTTCTTTGCGCGATTACGAGCACAGACAAAACTAAAGAGATCTTTCGCCGCATCATCCCAAGCCTCACTTTCTTGAATAATGGGACGATATTGATAACGATTGCCGATACTTTTCGTCTCGACATATCCTTTCGTAACAAGTCTTGATAATAAAGTTTTAGTCGTTGTCGGTTTCCACTCTCGCTTTTGTCGTAAAACATTCACGATGTCACTACTACCTAGCTCACCATTTGCCCAAAGTACTCTCATCACTTCCCATTCCGAGGGGGTTATTTCTATTTTTTCCATCAGAAGACCTCTTATCTACAAACATAGTTGACTACAATTATAGGTGTTTTTGTTTTATTGTCTACTATTTCTCCAAAAGGATCTTTTTAAGCTTTAATTTCAGTCCCTTGAAAAGCAACATGCCAATATCCATCATATCGATTCATCATCCTCACCCCGATCATATTGCTCAATGATCTCTACAAAGCGCGACATAAAGTAAAAGGGGTCATTCGAATACATGACACATAGGAATAGAGATCCTCAAAGCCGTTAAATATTGATAGTCCGGCCTGCCTTCAACAGGTCAAAAAAGGGAACATCAGGTCATAGGAAGTATGGTTGTATGGCATAACGACCTGAAACCTTTCTTGCTTATCAAGCATTAATCCTATTATAGTGATAATACTTCTGTTAAATAATCCATAAATAATCGCACCTTTGCAGGCACATAACGACTTGTGGGGTAGACTAAATGAATCGTCTTTCCTCGAGGCCTTAAATCAGGCAAAACCTCTACAACGCGCCCTGCCGCAATATCTTTATCCACCGCATAATCAAAAAACTGCATCACCCCAAACCCATGTAATACTGTCTCGTAAGCTCCTATGGAATCGCTATGAATCATACTAGGCTTAAAATGATACGGCTGTGACATACCAGCAAAATCCCACGGAATAATTTGCCGATTATGAGCAAAACGCAATCCGATACATTTGTGCTGCTCAAGATCATGAATGGTTTGTGGCATCCCATACTTTTTAATATAAGCTGGGGATGCGACTAATACCGGAATGGCCATATTGACCTTCTTTGCCACTAAACGGTCATCTACTAACTCCCCAATTCGAATCGCTAAATCAAACTCATCTTTCGTAAAATTAATATAACTATTGCTCAGTGAGACTTCTATCAATAGCGACTCACTATGCGTTTGTAAGAAGCGATCAATCGAGGGCAATAATTTTTTAATCCCATAACTATTAGGAACACTGATCCGTACAATGCCGCAAGGCTCAATACTATTAGTAATTTGACGCTCAATATCTCGAATATTCTCAACGGACTCTTTACATACTGCATAATAACTTTTCCCCTCCTCCGTTAATCGCATCGAACGTGTTGAGCGATGGAATAGCTTAATGTTAAGTTTAGTCTCAAGCCGTGAAATCGCTTTACTCACCGCTGAAGGCGTGACGCCAATTATTATAGAAGCTTCGGTAAAGTTCTTGCTTTCAGCCGCTTTACAGAAAATCTGTATATCATTCAGATCCATATTTTGAATTAATTGCATCATTATCTCCCATTGATGCCTTGCAGGCATTAAAGAATTTCTAAGTCAATATAGCAAGCTTTCAGAAAAATGATTATGATTAATCTCGTTATTCATTTAATAGGATGATCAAATTGCTCCGGCATCAGGATAAACTTCTGACTTGAGCCTCGTCTTATTGAGTGAACCTCCCTTTTATATCATCTTCTAATATTGCAACGATCTAATATCTTTAAGGAGTTATTGAATATGAGTTCTTTTATTACATTAGCCACTCAACGTCGTACGATCTATCATCTTGGAAATAATCTTCCGCAGACAAAAGAGGCGATTAATAACATTGTTATTGAAGCTTCAAAACAAGCACCTTCTGCGTTTAACTCCCAAAGTTCGAGAATTGTCACGCTCTTTGGTGAAGAACACCACAAAGTGTGGGATATGGTTTTAGATGCGTTAAGACCAATGTTAGCCGCAGATGTTTTTGCCGGCACAGAAGCGAAAGTCAACTCCTTTAAAGCGGGTATGGGGACGATCCTTTACTTTGAAGATGAGCAAGTCGTGGAAGATCTTCAAGCACAATTCCCACTCTATGCCGCAAACTTTCCAAAGTGGTCTGAGCAAGCTCATGGTATCACTGCTTACGGCATCTGGTTAGCATTGGCAGAAGCCAATATTGGGGCATCATTACAACACTATAATGAGCTTATTGAAGCAGCAGTCAAAACAGCTTGGGGACTCCCTGAAAAATGGACGCTTAAAGGACAAATGCCATTCGGTTCAATCGAAACACCAGCAGATCCTAAAGCCTTCCTTGAAACAGATTCTCGCTTCAAAACTTTTGGTTAAATTTTTTTGGTGAACCACGATTCCATATCAAGCATGAGTCTCACGAAAAAACTCATCGCTTCCCAAAGCCGCTCCTCTTCTAATGAGCGGCTTTTTCTATCTAGGGGTTCCCCCGATAAATACCCCATGATCCCATAAACCAAGAATGAGCGACGAGCTAATCATGTTACCTTTTTCAACATTTGTTCAAGAACAAATTCCCCTAGTTCAGCTAAGAGCTTTTATATCTGAGGATTTCCTTCATCCCTTCTCATTGTAAGTCGCTCCTACGAGTCACTCTTTATCAAAAGAAGCTCACTCCACCGCTCCCCATCAGCCTATTTCCGTAGCTCGTCTAAAGTCAGGGCATAGTTAAAAATCTTTCTGGCAGAATTATCTCATTCCATGTCCATTGTGATGACAGATATTCTAAAGACAAAATGACGATTATCTTCCCTTGATCAAGTCATCGAAAACCCCTTTTAAGATATTTTAAAAAAATTTAAATACCGTTTTTAAAACCCTTAATACTCATAATCTTAAGATAATCACATAGATATCCCCTCTAACGACCAAGACTCTCCGCCTTGAGCGTCTGCCTGCTCATGCAAAGTCATTGATAATAATTT
>JASLEF010000214.1 GCA_030151245.1 Ignatzschineria sp.
TGCCATAGATATATACTTCGCGATTATCTTTGATACTTTCAATATATTCAGCACCAGTAAACGGGCGATTTTTTTCCGCTCGGAAATCTTCAGGTAGTTTTGTCATTATCTCCTCCTTTGATATTTTTTTATTGAAAATGACAACCTGAATTCACAATAGCAAAAAGATTTTTGATAAAAAGGTACTATTCGCAGATAAATCGGTACTTTTGAAGAAATTTTGACGGTTTTTTACAAAATCATGACTGAGGAGCGACCTAGTGTTCGATGGTCGGTTGTTTTTGGGGTGTATTGTGATCATAGAAACCTCTAAAAAATCTCTTAGAGGATTATTTGGAATAATACCCCATTGTTACCCGATCATTACCACCGTAATCTTGGAGAGTTTTGATCTCTTGATAGCCCATTTCTTGCATTTTTGCTTGAAGTGGGATTTTTTGATCATAGCCATGTTCTAGCAGTAACCATCCCTTGTTGTTAAAATGCAAAGGGGCCGTTTCGATTAAATGATAGAGGTCTGCAAGTCCGCTATTGTCTGCAATCAGTGCGCGTTTAGGCTCAAACTTGATGCCATCGCCATCAAGATGTTGGTCAATAGGATCAATATAGGGCGGATTTGATACGATAATATCAAAGGCTTTTTGAGGGACATTTACGAACCAGTTACTCTCGATAAAGTGAATATCTAGCTGATGTTCTTGGGCATTATGTTTCGCTATTTTCAAGGTTTCTGCATAGAAATCTACTGCCGTAACATCGACATCTTGACGCATATTTTTAATTGCTAAAGCGATTGTTCCGCTGCCGGTACCAAGGTCAATAAGTGAGAAAGGCATTGTTAGCTTCTCCGGAATCAGCGATAAAGCGGCATCGACGATGACCTCTGTATCATCTCGTGGAATGAGTGTTTCCTGATTCACTTTTAGCGATAAGCCATAAAATTCTCGCTCGCCACAAATATAGGCAAAAGGTTCTCCCTCTTGACGGCGTTTGAGAAGGATTTCGTATTGGGTTTGGATCTCCTCATGGAGGGCTTTTTCTGGAAAAGCAATGAGGTAGCTACGATTGACTTTCAAGAGATAAGAGAGAAGAAGTTCTGCTTCAAACTGGGGAGAAGGCAGCGTTGAGAGTGCTTCTTTGCCCATTTTGAGCGCTTCTTCAATAATCATATCTATCTCTATGTAACTCTATAAAAAATAAGGATGAGTTAGCCGGTAAGCCGGGTTCTGTCGTGGATAATCATTCCTCTAGGACTAGGATCACTCCTAGCCTCAAGCGACCTACCCGAGTACAACGCGGATCTCGTCTAATGTACTCCTATTTGGTCTTGCTCCAGGTGGGGTTTACCTCAGCTACGAAGAGTCACCTCTCGTACGGTGCGCTCTTACCGCACCTTCTCACCCTTACCGAGATCTTACGATCTTTAGGCGGTTTAATTTCTTCAGCACTTTCCATAAGCTCGCGCTTTCTAGACGTTATCTAGCACCTTGATCCGAGGAGCCCGGACTTTCCTCTAATATATAAATATACTAGCGATTATCTGGCTAACTCAAGGCGAACATTTTGCACCCTTTTTCTAGGTAAAGCAATGGTTACTTGATATTTATCTTTAGGATGGGCTAAGTAATGATTACTGATGGCGGCTGTAAGCTTTATCGAGAATAGGTAAGATTTTTTAAAGAAATTTTGTTCTAATAGAGATAATTTCAAAATTGAAAATCATTTAGATATCAGGTAGCAAGGGATGCAAAGCGATCTATGAGTAAGAAACAGAAAATTTGGGGGATAATCATTTTTCTAATTATTGGGGCAAATATTGTCCTTGTCTCTATTTTAAGTAGAAAGGCAGAGCAGAATCCATCGAATGATATTCCTACCACTATTGCGATAGCGCCCTTGCAACAACAGGATCAAATTTATCGATTGCAATTTTATGCTCGAGGCTCCGAGTGTGGGCTCTATATCAATGGTCAGCTTGTTTATGATACTTATGGCAATAGCATCGGCTCTCTAGTGGCGGATTATATCGATAATATCAATAATTTCTTACACAATGGCGAGAATCGATTTGAATTGAAATTATTAAGCCGAGGAAATTATTTTGAACCGGGTGATGAGTATCAGTGCCGAGCATGGATTAAAGCTGGGCGCGGGAGAACAATTAGTGAAGTGGTGGCCTATTTAAATATCAATTATGCGGGTATTAATCTGTTTACAATGGGGGATAGCGCTCAATATGAGTATCTTGTTCCGACAAATTTTAAGCCTCAATTTCAAGTTGTTGAGTCGGCTCAAGAGGAGAAGGCGGCAATGGTATCAGGAACTTTAACGCTGCATAATCTCCCAGAGATTCAAGATGATCATTAAATAATTAGCGAAAGTAAATATTTTTAAAATGGTTGGAATGATGAGGTTCATCAAATGACATTGAGAAATAGAGATTAAAAAGGTCTAAAAATTATGGATAGTGAGCGAGTCGAGAGCAAAGCATTAAGATCTAAAAAGTTGTTACCGGTTATTTTAGCGATTGCCATTTTTATGCAGATGCTAGATACCACGATTTTGAATACGGCACTTCCTAGTATCGCCGCAGACTTAAATGAGCCGCAGCTGAAGATTCAATCAATCCTGATTAGTTATACGCTAGTTTTGGCGATTTGTGCCCCGATTAGCGGCGTGGTTGCAGATAAAATAGGGACACGATATACCTTTTTATTAGCGGTTATTTTTTTTACGTTAGGTTCTTTATTTGCAGCGATGTCGATGACTTTAACGCAGCTAACAATGTCTCGTATTCTACAGGGAGTTGGCGGCGCGATGTTAACGCCGGTTGCACGACTTGCCTTGATGAAGGCTTATGACCGAAAAGATTATTTACGCGTGATTAACTATGCGATTACCCCGGCATTGATTGGGCCGATTTTAGGGCCCGTGATGGGAGGTTATCTCGTACAATATATGAGTTGGCACTGGATATTTTTAATGAATATTCCTATCGGCTTATTGGTTCTTGGGCTTGCATCTCTCTATATGCCCGACTTTAGAGGTGCTCCCTTTAAGTTTGATTTGCGAGGTTATTTGATTTTTGCGATTGCTGTATTTTTAATTACTTACGGCTTAGAGTATTCAATTAATGGGGCACATAAATGGCTGTCGATTCCACTAATTGTCGCTGGTGGGCTCTTTTTAACACGTTATTGGTTCTATGCAAGACGTAAGGATAAACCTCTTTTCTCCTTAACTTTATTAGATGTAAGAACTTTCCGTATTGGATTGAATGGTAATCTTGTGGCGCGTTTAGGGATTAGTGCAATGCCTTTTTTACTACCACTCTTCTTTCAGGTTGCTTTAGGGTATTCTCCTAGTGATGCGGGTTGGTTATTAGTGCCAATTGCGGTAGGCGGCTTGACGGTAAAACCTGTTGTGACGCGTATTTTGAGAAAGGTGGGTTATCGACGGATATTGATTTGGAATACGGCGCTGATTAGCATTTTTATAATCTTAATCGGCATCTTTGGTCGAGATATTCCTATTTGGGCATTGGTGCTTCAACTCTATATTTTAGGAGTCTGTAACTCCACACAATTTACGGCGATGAATACTTTAACGATTGGTGATCTCGGTTCCGATCAGGTAAGTAGTGGTAATAGTTTAATGGTGGTCAATCAGCAACTAGCCATGACCCTCGGTGTTGCTTTTGCGGCACTTTTTTTAAATTTCTATGTGGGGCTGCATTGGTTCCCAGCAGAGAATATGGACAACATCGCGAAAGCTTTCCAGCTGACTTTCATTAGTATGGGGGGTTTAACCTTGTTTGCCACTTATATTTTTGCCAAGCTGAAGAGAGATGATGGGGACTTTATGGCAGGGAGAAAACCCGCAGAGTAGTGATTGATTGGGCGATAGGGAGAGGCAATTAAAAAAAGATACTTTAAATTCGACACATTTATCGCTCTGCTACTCGGCCATCTGTAAAGTGCATCTCTCCTCGGTAAACTTTATGGTTTTTAAATTCACCAATAAAGAAAGATTGATCGCTCAATGTGAGCTTGCCTTTACCTTCAAATTTCCCGTGTTGATGCTCCCCTTCATAAACTTCCCCCGTAATCATTGTGCTTTTGCCAAAGCCATTGGGTTGTCCATTTGTTATATGACCTTGGTAGATAGAGCCATCAGTAAAGATCAGTTTTCCAAAGCCTGTAGGGATTCTACGGTTTTGCTGATCTGTTTGAAATTCACCAATATAAATCGTCTGATCATCAAGGCGCTGATATTGATCTGAAGATAAGGTAGCGATCTCTTTTTCTGCGTTAAGATAGGGCTGGTTATTTGCAGGAGCTATTGACGCGCACGCAGTCACAAGCAATGGAAGGAGTAATAGAAGAAGGATCTTTGATTTATTCATGGAGAAATGCTTTTTATGAGATAGTCATCAGGAGCTTCGATTTTAACATTAGTGGTATTATTTGCTAATTTGTCGGCATTTTCAGCAGTCAAGAATGGTTGGAGTGTGGGGATTTTCGTTGACTAAATAATCATAAAAGTGTTATTCGATATTATGTAAATGCACTTCATGGGGATTAGTGCGGAAGCGTATTGAGAGAAGATTGTTGTCACATTAAAGTAAATACCGGAACCCTTCTTGGTAGAGACGGTTCTTCATTGAATATCAGTGTTTGCGTCTATTAAAGAGAGATTAAAGTAAGATTAAAGTGTTATCGGATATGATGCATACTGCACTTCATGAACTCTATGTAATATTGATGTTGACAGCAGCAACCGATTAAAACTTCTTCAATGGGATATTTATTTAAAGTATCCGTATATTAGTATCAGAAATGCCAGTATCAGAAACTCAAGACGAAAAAAAACGTCCTATAAAGGACGCCGCTTTCTTAAGATGGTCGGGGCAGAGGGATTCGAACCCCCGACCCTCTGGTCCCAAACCAGATGCGCTACCAGACTGCGCTATGCCCCGATCTTAATGTG
>JASLEF010000216.1 GCA_030151245.1 Ignatzschineria sp.
TATTCCCACTCAATAGTTGCTGGTGGTTTGTTGGAGATATCGTAGGTTACTCGTGATACGCCGTTGACTTCTTTAATAATGCGTGTTGAAACATGCTCGATGAATTCCCATGGGAGATGGGCTGCTCTTGCCGTCATAAAGTCGACTGTTTCAATGGCGCGTAGGGCGATGACATAATCGTATACCCGTTTGTCATCTTGAACACCGACGGATTTTACAGGGACAAATACGGCAAAAGCTTGTGATGTTTTATCATAAAGATCTGCTTTGATGAGCTCTTCGATAAAGATGTCGTCGGCAAGGCGGAGAATATCTGCGTACTCTTTTTTGATCTCTCCTAAAATACGAACACCGAGACCTGGACCTGGGAATGGATGACGATAAACCATGTTGCGTGGTAAACCTAATGCAACACCAAGTTCGCGTACTTCATGTTTGAAGAGAGAGCTGATGGGTTCGAGGAGCTTGAGATCCATATCTTCAGGTAAGCCACCCACGTTATGGTGTGATTTTACGGCAACACCATCTTTGGTATTGAGTGATTCTAAGATATCTGGATAGATGGTTCCTTGTGCTAACCATTTTGCACTTGGAAGCTTGCGAGATTCTTCTTCAAAGATTCGAACGAATAATTCGCCGATGATTTTACGTTTTTTCTCAGGATCATTTTCGCCTTTAAGCGCGGCTAAGAAACGATCTTCTGCATCAACACGAATAATTTTAATACCCATGTTTTCAGCAAATGTTTGCATCACTTTATCGCCTTCATTTAAGCGAAGTAATCCTGTATCAACGAATACGCAGGTTAATTGGTTACCGATTGCTTTATGAATTAATGCTGCGACGACAGATGAATCGACGCCACCAGAAAGACCGAGAATGACCTCGTCTTGTTGTACGGTATTTTGAATGGCTTTAGTATGATGTTCGATAAATGCATCAATATTCCAAACAGGTTGGATATTTTGTGCGGCTGCGAACGTTACAATCGCATCGCGATCCGTTGTTTCATCAAGAGGAAGAACAGGAATGGTTTTACCTGTTTCTGCAAGAACTGCTTCAATTTCAGCTGGCGTGTTAGACAAAATTCCTTTAGGCGGGAATTGATCTAAAGCGGCTGCTAAATCTTTGATTGTCGTGATCTCAGAGTAGAATTCCGCATCGCGAAGGAGGCGCGCAATTTTTTGTGCATCCTGCTGATTTGCGTGTACAATTAAAATTTTATTGTCTAAATGTTGTGCCATAGGTAATATCCTTGATGAATAGGTATATTTATCGAGGGCTAAATTATAGCAAAATTGTCTATTAAAGCCTGAATTTATCTGTGAAATCAGATTCGTTTTAAAATAAGAGTGATCGACAAGGATGGGATTGATGATTAATTGGAAAAGCTCATTACTCATAGCGGTTGCGCTAATGACATCATTCTCTTTTGCAGATGTGCGAAGAGAGAGCCTTTTAGGGGTTAAAAGTGCGGCGATATCTAGTGCGAAAGAGCAATTAGGAGTGCGCTATCTTTTTGGAGGATCGGATCCTAAAAGAGGGTTTGATTGCAGTGGACTGATTCAATATGTCTATAAAAATGTGGGAATTGAGACACCGAGAAATACTGTAGGAATGTATGAGCAGTTTAGAAAAACAACGACCCCAGAACCGGGTGATATTGTTTTTTTCATTATTAATGGTCAAAGTGTTTCGCATGCTGGAATTTATCTCGGGGGCAATAAAATGATTCATGCTCCTCGTTCAGGTAAGAATGTTGAAATCACTCGAATTGATACGCCTTACTGGCAAAAGCGCTTTTATGGTTTTGGGAAGATATAAAATGATGACAACATTGTTGTCGATTGGTACAATGCTAGACTAAACTTAGTAATAAGAATGCCTATCAATTAGGCGTTGTATATTCATATTAGCCCTGTTGCAAACTCTTTAGAGGTTGATCGTTAAATTATGAAAAAAACATTGTTATTCATCGGCGCACCATTCGTTCTCGCTGCCTGTTCGATGGCTCCCAATTATGAGCGTCCTGGATTGCCAGTTATAGATACATTCCCGGCAACTTCTGCAGCGCAGGCAGGGACTTTAGCAGAGCAGCGCTTTGCCTATCAGATTTCTTGGGAACAATATTTTAAAGATCCCCGTTTAAAGAAACTTATCTCACTAGCATTAGAAAATAATAGAGATCTTCAGCTCGCGACTTTAAATATGGAAGCGGCTCGAATTGCGTATGGCATTACGATTTCTGAGCGTTTACCGGGGGTAAATGTTGGGGGCGGATATTCTCGAAATAAAACCGGAGCGGCAAATACAGGTAATAATCTTGCGACAGGATTGCCAAATGGTCGAGTAATTTCAGAGTCCTCTTCTATTAACTTCGGTGTCAGTAGCTATGAGATTGACTTCTTTGGAAAAGCGGCATCGATGAGTGATGCCGCATTTGCGAAGTACTTAGCTTCTGAAGAGGGGCAAAAAGCAGCGCATATCAGCTTAATTTCAGGGGTTGCTCGTGGATATCTCGCAGAAGTATTAGCGGAAGAGCAGCTTCGCGTTGCGAAAGAGACTTTAAATTCAAACCGAGCTTCTTATAATCTTGTTCAACAGCAAGTGACTGCTGGAATTGCTAATGACCTTGACCTTGCGCAATCAAGAGGGCAGGTCTTCTCGGCGCAAGCACAAGTAGCAAATTTAGAAGGTCAGTTAGGAAAGGCGCGTAATGCGCTTTATACGTTAGTGGGTGTGGTTGCAACGGATTTACCAAAAGGGCTTCCGCTTAGAACGAATCACTTCTCAGAAGAGCTTCCGGTGGGCTTACCTTCCCAAATTTTATTGGTTCGTCCTGATGTCATGGAAGCAGAATATAATCTTCTGGCCGCGAATGCAGATATTGGTGCCGCACGTGCCGCATTCTTTCCAAGTATTAGTTTAACCGCGACGGTAGGTCGTGCTTCAAGTGATCTTTCTGATCTCTTTAAATCAGGTCATGGTGGCTGGGCATTTAGTCCGACATTATCATTGCCGATCTTTAACTGGGGTAAATTAACGCAAAACTTAGATTTATCTCATGTACGTAAGAATATGGCAGTGGTGAGTTATGAGAAAGCGATTCAAACGGCATTCCAAGAAGTCTCTGATGGTTTAGTTTCGAAGAAACCACTCGCAGATCAATTGCGCGCTCAGCAGAATTTGGTCGCAACAACTTCAGAGCAGCTTCGTTTAGCAAATCTTCTTTATACCAATGGTATTGCTAGTTATCTCGATGTGTTAGATGCACAGCGTACACTCTTTAGTTCACGTCAGGCGCTTTTAACCACACATTTTGAGAAACATATTAATGATGTGATGCTCTATGCTGCCCTTGGGGGTGGTGTGGATGCCTACACGGGAAATTCGCAGCGTACCAATTTCACCAATAGCCCAGATTCTAAAGCTTCCCGGGCCACTTCATCTGACGGTATTTTCTCAAGTTTTGAAAATGGTGATGTGAAAGTTTCTACGACTTCGGTGAAGTAAACTGAAAAAGATTAACGAGAATAAATAGTTAAAATGACGAGAGATAGCGATGTTTCTTGTCATTTTCATTTTTATTTGCTAATATTTAAACCTCATTTTGTCGGGGCATGGCGCAGCCTGGTAGCGCACTTGCATGGGGTGCAAGGGGTCGCAGGTTCAAATCCTGCTGTCCCGACCAATAAATTAATTCACTATTTGAAGAGTTCTATGTCAAAAGAAGATCACATCGAAATGGAAGGAACGGTCACGGAGACACTTCCTTACACACAATTTAGAGTTGAGTTAGATAACGGTCACGTTATTACTGCTCATATTTCTGGTAAAATGCGTAAAAACTATATCCGCATTTTGATGGGAGATAGAGTAAAAGTAGAATTAACACCTTACGACTTAACAAAAGGTCGTATTGTTTATCGTGGTAAATAATGACGATTTGTAATGTTTTGGTAGGCCGCTCATTAAAATCTAATATCTAATCGTATATTACTACTTTTAATTCAAAAAGCGCTTATCATTCATTAATATCTGTCAATCTGGTGTGACTTTATGATGCATAATAATTCATATCGCACAACACCACGCTCGAATGATCAAGTATCGAGAACTGGATTATGCAAGACGCCCGTATATACGGGCGTTTTTGTACTTGTAGAATTGAACTTATTGAAGTTATTAAAATTACCGAAATAGAGAGAGAATCATGATGAGACCATCGAAAAGAGCTGCTAATGAAATGCGTGAGTTACAATTTATACCTAACTTTACGATGCATGCTGCGGGTTCAGTATTAGCGGTATTTGGGAATACAAAGGTGCTTTGTACGGTATCTGTGGAAGAGCGTGTACCCTCTTTTTTACGGGGAGAGGGTAAGGGTTGGATTACTGCAGAGTATGGAATGTTACCGGGTTCCACACATACACGCTCAAATCGTGAGGCTGCAAGAGGAAAGCAGAGCGGTCGTACGTTAGAAATTCAACGTTTAATAGGTCGTTCACTTCGCGCTGCAGTAAATCTTGAGTTATTAGGTGAAAGAACAATTACGATAGATTGTGATGTGTTACAGGCTGATGGTGGTACTAGAACTGCATCAATTTCAGGTGCGTATATTGCACTTGTCATGGCGCTTCATAAATTAGTGGAAGAAGGTCTATTAGCGCAATCTCCATTAATTTGCCAGATTGCTGCAGTTTCTGTGGGAATCTATCAAGGGGTGCCGGTATTGGATTTAGATTATTTAGAAGATAGTAATGCCGATACTGATATGAATGTGATCATGACGAGTGAAGGGAAAATTATTGAGGTTCAGGCAACAGCAGAGCAAGCTGCATTTGATAAGTCTGAATTATTATCGATGTTAGATCTTGCCGAAATTGGTGTGAAGCAGATTGCTGCGGAGCAGATGAAAGTATTAGCAGCGGTGATTGCTTAGACCTCGTAGGTGATGGTCATATCCTGATCGCTTTAAAATTGGGATATGACAATGGCTTGTAAATGGTGGTATAGGGCTGGGCGAAATTTCGTAGGTTTATGTTAATGGGGTATTCCCCCTTATTTCAGAGATGACTAAATAGAAGTGCGTATCAATAGGTATATAGATTAAAGATGAAATTGTGTTAGAGATCGGTCATTATTTTTAATTGATCTATAGATCGATGAATATGCTAATCGATTCTTTGGCTGATTGTCTGTATAGGCCCAAGAAATTCAAAAGACCTTTACTTGTCGTAAAGGTCTTTTTATTTTAGGTGTTTTGGGGAATAGAGGCAGGTGTGCCGAATACTCAATGCTTTGTAAGTAGCCCGTGCAGGATATTGAATGTCTAACTTATGAGCAATGCCATAATCTTAATGAATCACTTTTTGAAGAAATGTTTCGGTCTCTTGAATAAGGTTTTCTGCAGTTAATCCGTACTCAGCAAGAATTTCTTCCCGTTCCCCATGCTCTGGATAGAAATCCTTCACTCCAAAATGTTTAATAGGAAGATAGAAGCCTTCTTCATTGAGGAGTTCGGCAACGGCTGATCCGGCACCTCCCATAATTGCGCCATCTTCAATGGTGATGATCGCTTGGTGAGATTGCGCTAAGGTCGTAAGGGTTTCTTGATCTAAAGGCTTAACGAAACGAAGATCTAGTAAGGTTGCGCCAAAATGGTTTGCTACAGCATTACTCGTCTGCATCATTGCACCGACATTAATGACTAGTAATTTTTTGCCTTCCTGCTTAATAAGACTCTTCCCAAAAGGAAGATCTGCAGAAATATTTGCATCAATTGTTTTACCGATGCCTTTGCCTCTAGGGTAGCGAACAGCTGCAGGGCCTTTATAGTGATAAGCAGTGGTGAGCATTTGGTAACACTCACTTTCATCCGAAGGAGCCATGATCACCATATTGGGGATAGTACGTAAGAACGCTAGGTCAAATGTACCGGCGTGTGTTGCACCATCTGGACCGACAATCCCAGCACGATCAATGGCAAAAGTGACATCAAGATTTTGAATCGCCACATCATGCACAAGCTGATCATAAGCCCGCTGTAAAAATGTAGAGTAGATTGCCACGATGGGTTTGAGGTTCGCTAGGGCCATTCCTGCAGCTAATGTTACCGCATGTTGTTCTGCGATAGCGGTGTCGAAGAAACGATTTGGATAGTGCTGGCTGAAAGCGACTAAACCTGATCCTTCACACATTGCCGGCGTAATCGCCATTAAATCAGGCTCTATTTGTGCCATATCGCATAACCACTGAGAGAATACTTGTGTATAAGTTAAGCTAGGGCGTTGGGTGGTTGTGCTGTTTTTTTCATCCGTTATGACGGTTGGAGCTTTCTTTTTTATGGCTGTCGAAGCATCTTTTTTAGCAGCTGAAACAGCATGGAATTTTACAGGTTCAGCCTCAGCTTTGGCGTAGCCTTTGCCTTTTTTAGTCGTGATATGGAGGAACTTTGGTCCGCTCTTATGCTTGAGGTTCTTTAGCGTGGTGATCAGCGTGGGTAAATCATGACCATCAATAGGACCAAAATATTGAAAACCAAACTCTTCAAAGATCACGCTCTTTTCTGCAACGGCACTTTTAACACGAGTTTCTGCACGTTTTGCTAAATCAAGAGCATGTGGGAATGGGAGATTTTCTAATAATTTAGCACCGCTTTCACGGATTGATTGTAACGATGGTTTTGAAAGTGTACGGGTTAGCATTGTATTGAGCGCCCCGACATTCGGAGAGATGGACATATTGTTGTCATTTAAGATGACTAGCATATTAGCTTTTATGTCGCCAGCATGATTTAACGCTTCAAATGCTTGCCCAGCAGTTAATGCACCATCTCCGATAACTGCGATGAGTTGTTGCTCGGGATCGGTGTGATGTTTTGCACCGATAGCCATGCCGAGAGCTGCGCTAATAGAAGTCGAGGAGTGACCGACACCAAATGCATCATGATCACTTTCAGTAATGGTCGGAAACGGACCTAATCCCCCTTTTTGGCGAATCGTGTGAATTTGATCTTTACGACCCGTTAAGATTTTATGAGGATAAGCTTGATGCCCAACATCCCAAACGATTTTATCGTGTGGTGTATTGAAGACATGATGGAGTGCTACAGTTAACTCGACAACGCCAAGTCCTGAAGCAAAGTGTCCGCCGGAATCAAGAACGCTATCAATTAAAAATTGTCTGAGCTCATCAGAGATATGCTCAAGATCTTGCATTGATCGGTTTTTAAGATCCGCTGGCGATTGGATCTGATCAAGTAATGGTGTTGGATTCATAGTCAAACCTTAGTGATTGCGCTTTTGAATATAGTGTGCAAGATCAATAAGCGGTTCTGCTTTTTTGCCAAAAGATGCTAATAGTTCAATAGCATCTGTGGTCAGCCGATTGAGCTTCTCGATAGAAGCATCGATGCCTAATAGGGAAATATAGGTAGATTTATCTTGTAATAGATCACTTCCCGGCATTTTCCCAAGCTCTTCTTGTGTTCCTGTAACATCTAAAATGTCATCTTTGATTTGGAATGCAAGGCCAATATTGTCTGCATAGACGGATAGTTTATCATAAGTCTCTTGATCCGTATTGCCGGCAATTGCGCCAGCTAAAATCGAAGCTTTGATCAATGCTCCCGTCTTTTTACGATGAATGGTTTCAAGCTCTTGAAGCGAAATTGTTTTATCTTCAGACTCCAGATCAATGAATTGCCCTCCCACCATGCCCTGGGTGCCGGCGGCCGTACTGTATAACTGAATTAGCTGTAGTTTTTTTTCTGCCGAGAGGTCTGGAATGTGACTCAGTAACTCAAAACTATAAGTGAGTAGGGCATCTCCAGCTAGAATAGCAGTTGCTTCATCAAAAGCCTTATGACAGGTGGGTTTTCCGCGTCTAAAATCATCATCATCCATTGCGGGCAGGTCGTCGTGAATAAGTGAGTAGGCGTGAATGCATTCAATGGCCGCAGCGATGGGATAGAGTCTCTTCTTATCAACACCACAAAGCTCTCCACTTGCCAGAGTTAAGAGGGCACGAAGACGTTTTCCGCCATTAAGCGTGCTATAGAGAATAGCTTCTCGCAAACGTGCGGGAGCTTTAATCTCTTCGAGTTGAGTTTTGAAGGCAGATTCGAAATCTTGAATTTGATCTTTAAACCAAGCAGTCGGCATAAAAAGCTATTTCCTTAATCTTTTGTCAGTAATTGTGTGATACGTTTTTCAGACGTTTCGAGACTCTCTTGGCAGGCTTTTGTTAAGGCGATACCTTCTTCAAATTTCTTTAAAGAATCCTCAAGAGAAAGTTCATCGCTTTCAAGCGCCTCTACAATTTTCGTTAACGCTTGGAGTTGTGATTCAATGCTTTGATTTTCTTTTATTTTATCGGACATCAATATTTCCTTAAAATAATTAATAATTCGGTCTCATATTCTAGATTGAGTGCGCGCTATATGCAATAATAATAGCCCTAACGCTGACAAAGTCGATATCAATGATTTTTGCCAAATAAAGATGAATAATTAAGGGGTGCCTGTGAGCCATATAAAGCGAGTAACTACACTAATTTTACTACTATTTGTGGGTGTTAGTATCGCTTTCTCTCAAGTTCATCCTATTGGTTCAATCTTGCAAAATGGCTTAGGCACGACGGAAAAAGTAGAGGAGCAGGAGTTGCTGCTTCCAGATCCTATGAATATGACAACTTCTTGGTGGTCCTATTTTGATGCTAAAAAGGTGGGAGATCTACGCCAGTCGGTGATTGATTTCTTGGATCTGATTGAGAGTGAACTCGCTTTGTTGCCAGAAGAGACACAAAAGCGAGAGAGCCCAAGAGTCTCGCATATTAGTGCAAACCTCTTTGCATATGTTGCCTTAAAAGAGAAGCAGTTGACGAAGAAGATGCCAAAGCTAGAGCTAAAAGAGGCTTATAGCATCTCTGAGCTGCTCACTATTATTCATCGTGAAAGAGAACTAAGTACGGAATTAGTCAGCGTTCGAGAAGATATTCGAGATCAAGATGTGCAATATCGCGATTTGACAAAACAGATGAATAATCAATTTGTCTCCTATTTAGAAACGCCTGATCGTAGTGTTGAGCGCTTTAAGTCTGCTTTAAGGGTGATCACCTTACAGACAGAGCAAGCATTGATTAACGAGCGTTTGCGATTACTAAAAGCAAATTTAGTGGTCTTAGAGACTGAATATAATGAAATTCAGGAAGCGAAAAATGTCGCTATTAGCCGCTTAACCTTTACCGAAGATGAGCAGTTGATACTTGATGAGCGTCTCAGTACGACAACGATCCGTTTACAAGAGGCGAATACCAAGTTATTAAGAGAGCAATCACAGCTGCTGTTATTACCCGATGAGACGGTAGAGGATCAGGCTGTTGCTCGGTTGAGAAATCAACGAGTAGCTAAAGAGAAAATTAATGTCGCAATTTTAGAAGCTCGTTTGGACATGTATGAAAATGAGCGAGATACATTACTCATTCTTTCGCAAGACGAGGGGGTGGATGTTGAGCGCATTCAGAAAAACTACGCTGAACGTCAACGCATGCTTTCAGATATTACACTGAAAGCAAAAGATTGGTTTAACCAAAATGAGGTGGAACGCAGTAGTACAAATGCCTTATTAGCGGATATTGAGATGCGCGGAGGGGTGAATGAGAACAACTTTCTTGCTGGCATTGCGAATGATCGTTTAACGCTCATTCAAGAGACCTCTGTTTTATTACAGAAGTTACAAACAGAGGTTGCAGACAGTCAGTTTATGGGGCGGATTCTTGAGAATCAGCTCTTACAATATCAAGGGATCTTGCTCAACACGATTAATCGCACGAAAAGTAGTTTGAGTTATGCTTGGCGTAATGTGAAGCAATTGATTCGTATGCCCCTCTTTACTGTGGGGGATACGCCGATTACGGCCTTAAGTTTTGCGCAATTCTTGTTAATCGTTTTAGTCTGTTGGTGGATTGCATTTTGGTTGAATCGCGTATTCAACCGTATGGGAAATAAACGAGGTGATGATAAGTTGCCGGCATATTATCTTGCTGGACGATTGACTTATTATGCGATTATTCTTTTTGGCTTTCTCTATGGATTAACGGCCGTTGGGATTGATTTCACTAACTTTGCATTAGTTGCTGGGGCCTTGGCAATTGGACTGGGATTTGGATTACAGTCGATTGTTAATAACTTTGTATCAGGATTGATTCTCCTTTTTGAGCGCTCGATCAAAGTGGGAGACTTTATTGAGTTATATGATCAAAAGAATGGCAAAGTGCTCTGGGGGGAAGTGAAAGAGATTAACGTTCGTGCAACCATTATTTCAGATAATGATAACGTGGATATCGTGATTCCTAACTCTGAGTTTATTAATACGAAGATGCTCAACTGGACACTCAAAGAGCCGCAACGCCGAATGCGTTATCCATTTAGAGTGGCTTACGGGACAGATAAAGAGTTGGTGCGGGAGGCGGTTTTAGAGCAGGCAGAAGCATTACCCCATACTTTAAAAGGGATACCGGGTCGAAATCCTGCTGTTTGGCTCGTTGACTTTAAAGACCACTACTATGAATTTGAACTCGTGGTGTGGTTAACTGCACGAGCGGTAAAGCGTCCTAATGGGATTCGTGCTGCGTATATGTGGGCAATTGATACTGCGTTACGGGAGAATAATATTGAGATCCCTGTTCCCCAAAGAGAGCATCGTTTTAGAGAAGGAGCAGTATTGCCAGTGGAGCCGATTCATCGAGATATTTTACAAGATGAAGCCTTTTTAGAAGATGAGATGTCGGATGAATTCGATGATGAAAAGAGAAGTTCGGTGTAGATCGGTTATAATAACGACCGAAGCAATCCGAAAGATCGCATGAGTGACGTAGAATGGTGATGAGAAGAATAGATCGTCTACGTCGGCATTAATTTAAAGTATTGAAGAATTAAAAAATTAAAGTACTAAAGAACTAGTCGATAGAGAAACGAGATAAAGAAACGACATGAAAAAGATGACTTTCCAAGAGATGATTTTTACGCTGCAAACTTACTGGGCAGAGCAAGGTTGTGCGGTTTTACAGCCTTATGATATCGAAGTAGGCGCGGGAACATTCCATACAGCAACGTTCCTTCGAGCACTCGGACCTGAGCCATGGGCTGCGGCATATGTTCAGCCATCAAGACGACCAACGGATGGTCGTTATGGAGAGAACCCTAATCGTTTGCAGCACTACTATCAATTCCAAGTGGCGATTAAGCCTTCCCCTGAAAATATGCAGGAACTCTATCTAGGCTCGCTAGAAGCTTTAGGTATTGATACTTCAAAACATGATATTCGTTTTGTAGAAGATGATTGGGAATCTCCAACGCTCGGTGCGTGGGGTTTAGGTTGGGAAGTGTGGTTGAATGGGATGGAAGTAACGCAGTTTACCTATTTCCAACAAGCGGGTGGACTTGAGTGTAAGCCTGTTCTTGGAGAGATTACTTATGGTCTCGAGCGTTTTGCAATGTATGTTCAAGATGTAGAAAGTGTTTATGATCTAGTTTGGTCAGATGGACCTTTCGGCACAATTACCTATGGGGATGTATTTCATCAAAATGAAGTAGAGCAATCTCACTATAACTTCTCACATGCAGATGTAGAGTTCTTATTAAACTCTTTCAATTTTTATGAAAAAGAAGTGAGCAGATTATTAGAAGCAAATCTTGCATTGCCGGCATATGAGATGGTATTAAAAGCCTCTCATGCATTTAACTTGCTAGATGCGCGTAAAGCAATCTCGGTAACAGAGCGCCAAGGATATATTTTACGAGTGCGTAAAATGGCGGGAATGGTCGCACAGAGTTATTACGAATCCCGTGAAAAACTGGGTTTTCCAATGTTAAATAAAACAAAATAGATTGAACTTAATAAACAGATGATGCGGAATACCGATCATCTGTTTTTTTCATGTAGAGCAGCTTTAAGTTAATGAGTTAAATTGTCGAATGACAAAAGAGAATGGTAGAAAAGATATGGATATGCAGAAATATTTAGATTGTGCTTTGGAAGCTTCAGAAATCGCAAGAGCGTTAATTGCAACCGCGTATGATGAGAATGCTTTTAAGATTGAGATTAAAGCAGATGCAACGCCGGTTACAGAAGTGGATATTGCTGTTGAGAAAGCGATTTACGAGCATATTTCTAAAGCGTTTCCAGACCATGGTTTCTATGGAGAAGAGAGTGGTCAAAAAAATATGACATCAGATTTTATCTGGTTGATTGACCCGATTGATGGGACTAAAGCTTTTGTAAGAAGACGTCCGATGTTCTCTTGCCAAATTGCTTTAATGTATCAAGGAGAGATTATCTTAGGCGTCTCAACGGCTCCTTGTTTCAATGGTGGTGAGCGTATTTATGCCATGAAAGGGCAAGGTGCTTTCATGGAAGGTAAGAGAATTTCGGTGAGTGATATTTCTGAGTTATCGCAAACGGTTTTTTCTTCAGGAAACTTAAAGCGTTTAACGCAAAATGCAGAGAAGTGGGCAAATTACGGGAAGCTCGTCGGTCAAGTAAACTCTACGCGGGGATTTGGGGATTTCTTGCAATATCACTTTTTAGCAACGGGAAAGTTAGATTTAATTGTTGAGTCAGACGTGAATATTTTGGATATTGCGGCATTGTCGATTATCGTGAATGAAGCGGGTGGTAAGATGACGGCATTAGATGGTAAAGCGATTGATCTCGAGGTGACGACGATTTTAGCAGCGACGCCGGCAATCCATGCTAAAGCTTTAGAGATTTTACAATTTTAAGGATGCATTATTCTTCAAAATTGTGTTATAAGAAGTAACAATAATAAGATCATACTTGATCTAATCGAATGAATTAAAAAGCCGTCAATAAGCGTGAGTTTGTTGGCGGTATTTATTATGGGGAGACATTTTTGTGAGGGGTTTTTTAGTGAAATTTCTGCCATTAAAGCGCTGGTATATTCTAGGTTTATTAGCTCTATTATTAGCTGCATGTGCACCACAGAGTTCAAAGCTTTCGCCATCGTATATTTCAGGAGGTCCATTAACTGAACGCTTACAAAAGTATGGCTTAAAGAGAGGGGATGAAGTTTTAATCCGTATTTTCAAGGAAGAGGCGATGCTTGAATTGTGGATGAAACCAGCGGGTAAAGATCAATATATTCATTTCTCAAATTATCCTATTTGTAATTTTTCTGGCACTTTAGGTCCGAAAATTTACGAGGGCGATCGGCAAGCGCCAGAGGGGTTTTATCGGGTGAATAGACAGGCGTTAAATCCTCATAGTCGTTTTTACAAGTCTTTTAATCTTGGTTATCCTAATACTTTTGATCGTTCGTTAGGTCGTACAGGTAGTTATTTGATGGTACATGGAAAATGCGATTCTGTTGGCTGTTACGCAATGACAGATACACAGATTGAAGAGATCTATGGTTTGGTAGAGTTAGCACTCAAAAATGGGCAGGAATATGTCGAAGTCCAAGCGTATCCTTTTAAGATGGAAGATGAGCGCTTATCACGAGAAAAAGGATCACGGCATTATGAGTTTTGGGGAAATCTTCGAGAAGGCTACACTCAATTTGAGAAAGAGCAAACCCCACTAAATTACGGTGTTCATCGTGGACGATATCTATTTAACAAGTAGGCTTGTCAATTGAGGAGATATCTAGTATCTTATCCTCCTCAACCAAAATTTAGGAAAAGTGGCCGAGTGGTTGAAGGCGCTCGCCTGGAAAGCGGGTATACGTTAGTAGCGTATCGAGGGTTCGAATCCCTCCTTTTCCGCCATATATATCAAAAACCCTTGTTTAATTCATTGAATTACAAGGGTTTTTTGTTGTCTATCGAAAAGCCGTACCCTCGTCTGTACCCTGAGCT
>JASLEF010000232.1 GCA_030151245.1 Ignatzschineria sp.
GTGACTCTTACTCACTTACTGAAGGTGGTAAGGCACTGTTGGAGGAGTATTATTATATTCCTTATGCTCATAAAAATAGAGTCGAAGTGACGAGTGTAGCAGAGATGCTAAGGTATCTTGATAATAGAGGTGAGATTATAGATGGTGTTGATTTAGGTACAGAAGTTTTATTAAAAAGAGTGACTTCAGCAATAGAGTCAAAAAACTATTTCTTGCTTAGGAATTGTTTTTTAAATATGGGAAAAATCAACAGCTCTTACGAAGACCAGCAGAGTACAATCACTGCCTATTTATGCATGTTTATTTGCGAGGTTAGTGGTTGGGGTAATCATGGTGATTATCATGAGAATAATGTTTTTAATGACCGTTCTGCAATTATGGCTGCTAACGCTCTCAAGAAATCAAAATTAAAGGTTGAGGATTCAAGGGCGGCGTTTGACCATGCTTGGAGTAGTATTGAAAATCTTTTCCCAAAACATTACCTAGGAAAAGAAAAAAGCTACGAGTGCTTAGTTGCAGGATTCAATAAAGATACTGAAACGATTAGAAGATTGCTTAATTTAGATAATCGAAAAGAAAGAGATTATAGTAGTTATAAATTTTAGTGGAGATAGGAATGCAGCGCAAAAGTATTATTGAGCAAGTTGAAGAGCAAGAAGCTAAATTTAAAAATCAAAAGAAGGATGAACGGTTCTTCAAGATTTTTGGATGGCTTTTGTTGGCAGCTGTTGTCGTGGGAATATTTTTTATTTTTAAGCCAAGCCCTAAGACAGAGCAAGACATTCTTAATGAGCAGATCGCTAAGGAAGAGGAGTTCATTAAAAATGAATGCATTAGTTTGATTAAATCAAGTTTAAATTTCCCATCCTCTTTCAAATATAAAGGAGCAAGAAAAACTCACGGTAATCTATCGGGGCAAGTGTATATCGATTTTGTAGCTAAGAATGCATTTGGAGCGGAGCTTCCTCAAGTTGGGGCGTGTGGGTACAGCAATAGTGGATATAAGATGGAAATTATAAGTATAGGTAATAGATAATAAAAATATAGTTTGGAAAAGCTCACTTCGGTGGGCTTTTTTGTCGCCTAGAATAAATTGAAGAAGGAAATATCATGGCAGACTTAGGGATGATTCTCAGGATTCAAGCTGTAGGGGCTGATGGCGCTGAGCAAGATATTGATAGAGTTTCTGTTTCGGCAGATAAACTTGAAAGGAAATCGAATGAGGCAAGTAAAAGGGTTGATGGGCTTGGGCGCTCGCTAGATCACGCAGGAGGATCGGCCAAGAGGGCGAGTGAGCATATGAATCTTATAGGCAAAGCCATAGCGGGAGTTGTAACAATTCAAGCTGTTAGGAAGATTTTTGATATTGGTGACAATTATCGAGCAATGTCTGAACGTGTTCGAATGGCAACAAATAGTATTGGTGAATTTCAATACGCTCAAGATCGCCTCTTAAAGTCTGCAAACACATCATTTAGACCATTAGCCGAGGCTCAAGAGATGTTTATTGCTACATCAGGAAATCTAAGAGCTATGGGGTATTCGTTGGGGCAGTCTTTAGATATTACTGATAGTTTGAGTTTTGCATTCGTTCGCAACGCCACATCGGCACAGAGAGCAGAGTCAGCGATAATCAATTATGACAAAGCTTTAAGCCGAGGAATAATGAATGGCGAACAATGGCGTGTATTCTCAGGTGCGGTGGAGACAGTAGCTAAGAATATAGGCGATGTTTATGGTAAGACGGCGCAAGAAATAGATAAAATGGGGCATGACGGGCTTCTTACCGTTCAAATGATCAATGAAGGGCTTCGGAGATCATTGAATGAAAACAAGGTTGCCGCAGATTCTATGGCAAACACGGTTGGGGATTCCTTTGTTAAATTGAATAATGAGTTTAGTCACTTATGGGGAAATATCAACGAAAGCCTAGGGGTTACCTCTTTATTTTCATCAACAATTATCGGTATTGCTGATAATTTAGAATATGCTTTAATTCCTGCGCTAGGACTAGGGGCGATAGGAGCAGGAAAGCTCGCGTCAAGCGCCTTGCTGTCTGCTAACTCCCTTAGAGGGGCAACCCTAGAGTCTTTCAGGTATCAAGCTGCTCTTGCAAAAATGACGGGAGTCAGTAACCTTGCTGCTAAATCAATGGTTACAACCTCTATAGCTGCAAAAGGGCTATCTTCTACAATGGCATTTCTAGGCGGGCCGGTAGGTGTTTTTGCAACTGTTGTTACTGCTGCTGCGGGCGGACTTATGTTGTTTTCTAGTAACTCCAAGGATGCAAAAATGCAAGCGAGTTTACTTCAAACGGAGATTGATGAATTAACAAACAGTCTCAGTAAGATGACCAATGCTCAAGTGGAAGCATCTCAAATCAGGTATACAGACAAATTCTTTGATTTTTCAGATCAGAAAAAGTCTTTAGAATCAGACATTAAGGCTATGGAAGAGATGCTGGCTCACCTGCAGAAACAATATGATCGCTACGCAAGTCAAGGCGTTAACGATATTAGTACCTCTATTCAAATCGATAAACATAGAAGAAGATTGGCGTTTCTTAGGGAGGAATATGATGGCGTTCTTGAGTCTTTAGGTCTTGTTAATAGTGCGCTAGATAGTATTACAGAGAGAGCCAAAACAGCAGGAAGTCATTTATTCGCAATGGGTGCTTGGAGTGAAATTATCGGTTTCAATAGTTTAATTAAAGGAGGGGCAGATCAGCAGGCTATCTTTAATACCAACACCCAAGAGTTGTCTAGCATTTTAAAGAATGTTGAAGAACAATACAGAAACATTGGCTTAACGACCTCGCAAATAGCATTAAACCGAGCGCTTGAGTTAGATATTGGTCTAAAAGAGTTTGCTCTATTGAAGCAAATGCTTGATGCGATTGATGATGCGCCAAAGCTTACGGGCAAAACAAGCCTAAACTACTTTGATGACGCTTTAAAGTCCATTAATAATGAGTTGATCTCAACAAGAGCATTAACACAAGATCTGACTCTTTTCGGCGATCCTAGCCAATACACGGCATTTTCTGAAATGACTATGCAGTTAAATGATACTAAAGGCGTATTAGCGAATATCACGGCTTCACAAAGAGAATTGCTGCTTTATAAAGCTCAAGAGCTAGATTCTCAGAAGCAAATCAATGCGATCTTAGAATTAGGGCGTAATACCACTCAAGATCTTGACGATCTAGAATTTGAAATCAGCTTATTTGGTAAAAGTCGTAAGGAAATCGAAAGGCTTACATTCTTTAGAAATTTAGACAGTGATGCTCGCTTAATTTCAATCGGTATGACCGATGAGAACATCAAGAAATTGACTGAAGAAATCGAAAAGAAGAAGGAGCTTTATGGATTAACTGAAAAGAAAAGGGAAGACCAAGAAAACAGTATCGGCGCAGGAATCGAGGCAGGCTTCCAGCAATACATCGACAACATCGGCACAATGAGAGATTCATTTGCTGATGCTACTCAGTCTGTATTTAGCAATATCGAAGGCTTTCTCGTTGATTTTGCGCACACTGGAAAGCTTAACTTTAGAGATATGACGACCTCGATCTTGCAGGATCTATCCCGAATAATGATTCAGATGGCAATGATGGAAGCCGTCACCGGAATGCAAGGGTGGATGAAAGGTTTAGGCTTATTTTCAGGCGGTGGAAGTGTTCCAATTAGTCCAGGTATTCCTTACCAATTATGGACAGGCGGACATATTCCCGAATACGCAACAGGCGGTCAAGTGATTGACTTTTCAGGGGGTGGCTTTACTGGCGCTGGCGACAAGTTTGAGCCAAAGGGCGTTGTCCATGGCGGAGAGTTTGTATTCAGTAAAGAGTCAGTGAATAAGATCGGACTTGAAAACCTTAACAGACTACACAAAGGCTATTCTGCTGGTGGTCTTGTGGGCAATGCCGGGAATCTTGGCGGCGGATCTGGCGTTGTGATTAACCAGACGTTTCAGATTGAGTCTGGCGCAAATATTGACGAACAGATGATTAAGAAACTGCAATATGAGATGCGCAAAGAAGCAATGAAAATATCAGAAAATATCAGTCTTAGAACAATAGGCGATCAGAAACGATCAGGAGGAATGTTGCGTGGATAAAGAAACACTAACGGCTTGCCCACTAATCGGGGCGAGCGGAGAGGCGGATTTTAGAGTCAAAGAGCTTCAATTTGGTGATGGCTATCCTCAGCGTGCGCCTGATGGGATTCACATTGATCTGAGAGCATACAGTCTCGAATTTAAAGGAGAGGTTGAATATATCGAAGAGCTTGATGCGTTCTTTACTCGTCATAAGGGGGTTAAGTCATTCAAATGGACGGCGCCAGATCGAAAAGATCAGCGCCTATATGTTTGCGGTGGGCATAAGCAGCGATTTATTAACTCAAAAACACGAAGCATCTCAGTCGAGGTAAAGGAGTCTCTAATATGAATTTTGATCTTGAAGCGCTCGAACAAGGCGCGACTATCAGCTTATGGCAAATCGATTTAACCACTCTTTCTGGCAAAAATGAGTGGTTTTATTTTTGCAATCAACTAAATGAAAAGAAAGATCCGTTCATTATCTGGAACGGCAAGAAGTACAACTCATTGCCGGTTGATATTAATGG
>JASLEF010000015.1 GCA_030151245.1 Ignatzschineria sp.
TTATCCTCCGGTAACGTGAATACCGGTGAGAATCACTTCTCGGGATATTGGCTTTAAATCAACGTTAGGGGTCGCTGGTAAACGATCTCGGCATTTTACGCAATCTATGGATAAATATCAAGCTTATTAGTCGCATTCACCCCCTCACTTTTAGAAATCTATTAAATTGATCTACGTCAAAGGCTTATTTCTGAGTTTTAGTAAATGAAAGCACCTGTTAGCGTTTAATTTTCAGAACAGGTCTGTTTGGACATGCCTTGTTTTTCATCACTGGTTTTTCATCACTGGGGCGTCCCTTCGTCTCCTACATTATTTTCTACCTCCCTCTGCTAGCTCCTTCAATCGATCTTCGGCTAACAACCTTCCTCTCATCATCTGTTCCTTATGATGATCCCTGATAAAAAAGGAAGGAGAACATCATAAAAAATATTGTGCCTCTCTCCTATTTCTTGCTCCGCTTTTAGAAATCGAAGACCGAAGATTCTTGATCACAACAAATAACAAACAATAAAAACATATCAACGATAATCATTTGCAATTGAAAATTATATCCATAAAATAACTGATATCTATTACGCAAATCTTCAGCGTCAATGCCCTATGTGAAATTATTTATTTTATTGTCTATTGATATTCCAACCCCTAACGTTACGGAACCATCAAATGACTCATATATATTATATAGAATACAAAAAAAGCGACTTGGCTTGATCACATAAAATCAAGACATTACGCTTTAGGAGATTATCAATATCATGCAAATGTTAGTTCACCGTACAACCGTTCATTTGGCCCGTAAACATTATCTGACACCCAACTATCTTCGCCTTATCTTAAAGTGTGATGATATTGAAGCTTATAAAGATGTACCTCTAGGGGTTAATAATAAACTATTTATTCCTCCTCAAGGCCATACCGTTGTTGAAATGCCGACCTATAATGCTGAAACCAAAATTTGGGAACTGGAAAATGAAGCCAATCGCCCCTCCGTCAGAACTTATACCCATCGCTTTATTGATCTTGATAAAAAAGAACTGACTATCGACTTTGCCATTCATGAAGGGAACTCCATTGCCTGTCACTGGGCGAGAGAAGCACAAGAAGGTTCACAAATTGGTCTTGCCATGAAACTCAAACATCGAGAAGTCTTACCTCAAGTGACAGAATATCTCTTCGTGACAGATATGACCGGGATTCCTGTCGTATCAGCTTTAGTTGCGACCCTTCCTCAAGGGGCAAAAGCGACTGTGATTACTGAAGTTTTAAGCGAAAAGGATATCTTCCAGCCTCATTATGAATCTACTGCCAGCATTACCACAGAGTGGATTATTAATCCTACGCCGGAAAAAGGCAGTTCACTTGCGACAATTGCAAAGCAAGCTTGGCATCGTTTGTCCTCGCCAAACTTTACCCATGTCACAGCTGAATATAGCACTGTCAAAACTTTACGTGATTTCCTTCGCAAGGAACAATCACTCACTAGTGGTGAATTCTATGCTTGCGCCTACTGGCAGATCGATAAAAAAGAAGATGAAGAACGTGAAAAACGCCTAGATTAATCTCAAAGGCTAATACTGATCTTTATATTTTTATTTTAATATCGGCAAAGATCCCTAAGCTTTCAATGTCATCCGAAACTTAGGGATTTTTTTATTGTTAAAATTTTTCTAAAAATACGATATTGTGACAGTAATAGGGGAGAATTTTTAAAAAGTTCACGCAACAAAAAGCTCTCCGTAATCATTAAATCTTCAACTCTAAATCTTCATCATTAAAGATTTTGAGAGAAGTGTTAGAGATTGAGTATTACTGGACAAATAGAAAATACTCACTCTAATGAGACATTCCTACTAGCAACAATCACTCTTTATAAGGGGCAATAGCACATCATGACAATTCCATTAAAAAAAGAATTACCGATCATCCTTGCTTCCACTTTAGCACTAACAACTCCCCTATTCGCAACGGGGACAACAATAGATAATCCCGACCGTTCAACCATTACGGTCTACCAAGGCGGGCTAGCACTGATTACAGAAGCTCGTGATTTTGAACTAGATAGTGAACAACGCCAACTTTTTCTTCCTAATGTTGCGCCAGAAACAATGCTAGAGTCTTTAATGATCACCTTTACCCCTAACGATATCAAGCAACCAACACCCGTTGTGACGGAGAAAAAACTCAACCGTAATCTTCTCTCCCCACAGGCGATGATTCAATACTCTGTAGGAGAAGAAGTCACCGTTATTTCTTCATTTAATGGTAAAGAGAAACAGGAGAAAGCGACCATTATCTCTGACAATGGTGGACTACTATTACAATATAAAGATCGCATTGAACCCAATCTTCCCCCTGAGGCCCGTTTAGCATTCAAAAATATTCCTAAAGGTCTCAATAACACACCTGTGCTATCGGTCATTTTAAAGAACCTTCCTCAAAAAAGTAGCCTTTACCGCGCAGATTTAAGCTATCTCACTCGAGGAATCTCTTGGAATGCAGATTATATTGCGAAGCTCGATGATGCGAATAAAACCTTAAAACTCGAAGGATGGGCGACCCTTCACAATAATAGTGGAATGGATTATCGAGATGTTAAAATCAATCTCATTGCCGGCGATCTCAATCTCGTCAATCGCACGGCCCCTCAACTCCGTAAAACAATGGCGGCAATGGCGACTGCAGAGATGGCTTATGAAGCCGCACCCACAGCTGCCACAAGCTTAGGAGATTATTATCTATATAAAATTACAGATACCTCCTCTTTAAACGATAAAGAGCAGACCCAAATTTCACTCTTTCAAAAAGAGGCGATTCCTTTTACCAAAAATTATACCTTTGAAAATAATAGCCCTAACTACCGAATTGGAAAAGATCCTGCATTCCAAAATGCACAAGTCTCTATTCACTTCAAAAATGATGAAAAAACAGAACTAGGATTCCCTTTACCTGATGGTATCATCCGCCTTTACCAGCAAGAAGATCATCTCACAACTTTTATGGGTGAAGATCGCATTCCCGCAACACCGAATAAACAAGAAGTTATTTTAAATAGCGGAAAAGCCTTTGATATCACCATGAAAAGAGAGCAGACACTCTTTTCAATGATCAATGAAGATGAATGGGAAATTAGCTATAAGCTCACGGTGAGTAATGCGAAAAAAGAGCCTGCCACCACGATATTAAAAGAAAGCTTTTATCCAAATAATGATACTAATTGGCAGATCATTCACCAAAGCCAACCGGCAAATATTATCAGTGATTCCGCCATCTGGTCACTAGAGATTCCCGCTGAAAGTGATAAAACAATCTCCTACACCGTTCGTTACACTATTTTTAATGAAGAGAAAAAAGCGCACTTTCTTCAACCTTAGTATTGCTCATCCCTCATTAGCATCCTCATAGGTGAATTATGTTTCAGCATAATCGGCGGCTTCAACAGTTTATAAACTTCGCAAATCAAAAAGTTTCTAACGCTAAGAAGCCGCAAGATTTATTAGATATTATTGAAGAATCACGAGCTTTTCACGGCAATTTCCAATTTGATAACAGAGACTATCTCCTCTATTTTGGGCTCGATCTGAGCGCCCTTATTCTAGCTTTCATCGCCTTTCAAAAAAGCGATGAGAGCTTTTGGCTCTTCCTCATTTTTTCATCCCTATTTATAGCCATTATTTTACTAGTTCGATACTTTAAACGCCGTCATCTTGTCGAACGCCTCTCAGATAATCTTTATCAGCAAGATCTATTATTTGATAACAACCTGCAGATTATTACCTCCCCAAACTACTCTCAAAAGGCATTAGAGTCACGCTTTGCAGACTTTCACCGAGGCAACTATTCTCGGGAAATTAAGTCAGTCATTCAAGGACATAAACGTGATACGCCGGCTTTTTCATATCATTATTATCATTTTCATTACGTCGATAAACAAGAAAAGAGCGCCACTGATAGTGAGGGCAAAAACACAACGCAAACAAGTTACACCCATTATGATCGTTACGGTCTGATCATTGATCTCAAATCTGTTTATAATCTCCCCATGATTCCGCTCTTCAAAATCACCCAATCTCGCGCACTAATAGGGATGAATAAAAGTGATTATTCCCCCGCTTCGATTGCCTTTCGCAAAAACTTTAAATTGCACACAGAAAGTCCGCTACAAGTGGCAAAAATCTTCACTCCCGTGATGGTAGAAACAATTGAATCAATGCTCGAAGGCTTTCATAAAATCGTGATCGAAACAAATTCGAATCAAGAGCTCCTTCTCTCTTTTACTAATCATGATCTTATCTCCGGAAATCGCCAATATAGTCTTGCTGAAACAGATCTCTTCCTTCAAGAAATCTCCCAAACAACGCCGATCCCCAATCTTATTTACAC
>JASLEF010000084.1 GCA_030151245.1 Ignatzschineria sp.
AGCTTGAAAAACTAAGATAGAGGGATTCTTCTACAGGCGATGATTATTTATTTTAGCCGCGTCATTGGGGAGTAATCATTGCATCACGGATGTCGTGATTTTGAGAGTAGGTTATGATCTTTCTGATGATTGTTCTAAAATAAAAAGGATGATGCAGGGGAAGTGTCAGCTGAAAAGAGAGATAGATTTGATGGTTATTCACGCTTTTTGTTGGCGATTTATTTGTAAAATGGCGGTCATAGGTCATAGGTCATAGGTCATAGGTCATAGGTCATCGAGCATAATTTTGATAAAGAATAATAGATTATGAAACAGTTTTTTGGGTACTTGTTACTACTAGCGCTAATTTTTATCTGCTGGTGGGCTGCTTATACTTTTTATAGTGCAGGAGAGACTCCTGGTGTTTATATCGCCGGATTTTTTGGCATCCTCTTCTCTTCATTATTGCTCTATGCTGTGGGTTATGAATTACGGAAGTCTTATCGCATAGCATTTGTTAATAAAGATTATGATCTGATTATGACCCAATTAGATTATATTGAAGCCTTGAGTAAGGATCTTTATTATGTGCATACGAAATGGGTAGATCCTGATGGCGGTGCGATTTTTTATTTTAAGAGTGAATATCTTCAATTTAATCCAGAAAAACTCTTAAAAGATCAAGAGATCCCTGTCAAAATTAGTCGTCGCAACTATCAATTATATACGGTTGATCTCTCTTTTTTACCGAAGTTAGCATGAGTCATCGATGATGGAAAAATTTATGATAGTTTTTTTCTCAATCTTTGGGATTATTGGCATCGGAATTCTTATCGGGTTCTATCATATCGGCGAACCTGTGATGTTGGTTGTGGGGATGATATTTTCGTTAGCGGGATGGGGAGTGGTCATTCCTCTAGTTAGAAAACGGATCATTCAACGTCGGGTGAGAGCGCGCGGAGTGGCAATTGACACAACGTTTATGGAAGTTATTCGTAGTGATGTGTCGATGAATAACCATCAAGGTTATATTGTTCGTACTCAGTGGTTAGATGTAGATAAAAATATTTTATATTACTTTTCTAGTAATACATTATGGTATGATCCGACAGAGATTTTAAAAGATATCCGCTCTATTACGGTACTTGTTAATCCTAATAATTTCTATCAAAACTATATGGATTTAACCTTTTTACCAGATCGACATATATTGGCTAAAGGAGAATAAAATGCCATCGGGTGCGCGTTTTACCATGATGATGGTAATTATTTTATTTGGAGGCGTAGGGCTCTTATTTTTCTTTGTCGGATTAATGATGATTAAGAAATCGGGGGGATCTCCCGACACGTTTCTTTTGATGGGGGTAGGGGGAATTACCGCTTTAATAGGCTTGACGCCTTTAATCGTTTTTCTAAGAAAGCGTTGGATTAAGTATCGGGTTTTGGGCAAAGGCATGATTGTTCAATCCTACTATTTAGATATTGTTATGGCTGAATATTCCGTTAATAATTGGCGACCTTTTTTAATTCGATCCCAATGGCATGATGTTGAGCGACATAAACTTTATATCTTTAAAAGTGGTCCTTTGACGAATGATCCTTCTCGTTTTCTGAAGGTAGGATTACAGATTCCGGTTTATATTGATCCCAAAAATCCGAAGCATTACTACATGGATTTAGAATCAGCCCCGGGATTATCAGGAATCTATATTCGATAGATTCCGATCGATATTTTAGGCTGATTCAAATTTTCCACTATTGTGTAATCATCGGTCTTGATCTATCTGCGCACCATTCGCTCCAAGAACCATGGTAGAGTTGTGTGGGACCAAATCCTGCGTAATAGAGAGCAAAAAGATTATGGCAAGCTGAAACACCGGAGCCGCATTGATTGACAATGGTTCTTGGGTCGATCCCCTGTAAAAATTGATGCCATTCTTGACGAAGTTTGGCTGCGGGTTTGAAAGATCCAGTGGGATCAAGATTACGTTCAAAGGGATAATTTATCGCCGTAGGAATATGTCCGGCAATAGGATCTAAAGGTTCCTCTTCCCCTCGAAAACGTGCTTCTCCTCGCGCATCAATGATTTGTAACTGATCATCTGGATCACCTTTGACATACTCTAAGATCTCTTCTAGGGGGATTACATGAAAATCACTGTCACGTAATGTTATATCTCCTCTAGGAATATTGGGCGTTGGTGCAATGATCTCTATCTCGCCATTCATAGCATTCCATGCCGAAAAACCGCCATTGAGAAGTTGGACTTTATCATGACCTAAGTGTTTAAGAATCCACCAAACGTGACTGGCAAACATCCCATTTTTATCATCATAAATGATGATATGATCCTGATTATTTAGGCCAATATTTTGGAGGATTTCAATTAATTCATTATCAGATTTAATTGGATGGCGCCCATTATTTCCTGTTTTAACACGACAGAGTGATTGCTCCAAATCTAAACGTTGCGCAGAAGGAATACGACCTTTTAAGTAAGCTTCATTGCCGTAATGTGAGTTTGTTAAATCAAATCGGACATCAATGATTTTTAAAGGAGCGCATTGTTGGCGTAATAGTTGTAATTCATCTGCTTCGATGAGTGGCGAGAAGTTAGTGATAGTCATCATAATCTCCAGATAAAAGAGGTGATAAAAGTGAATCTTAGAATTGAGAAGTTGATTTTGCCATCATAAATTAGAGTGATAAGGACCGCAAACATCTAAAGATATTATGAAGTGTGTTGTTCAAATATTCTTGAATGAATTTCTCTTTTCATTTTAGGGAGATTTTGCTTTAAGAGTATTGGGCATCATTACCGGCACGCAACTGATAAAAGCATGCAAAATACCCTCTTCTAGGTATCTAGTTTTTAATAGAGCTTTAATAAGACAATTTAAAGTCCAATTTTATTATCGGAAGTGGAGAGGATAATAGGCTCTTTAAAAGGTACTCGATGAGTAGTGGGAAAAGAATAGGGGGGAATTAATAGCCGTACTGTTACTCGTTGAGAAGGCGGTGTTACAATATGTATCGTATTTTGAAAATATCTCAATAATGATTTAAAACGCATCAGAAAGGAGTTAATGTATGATTATCTATGGAATTAAAAATTGCGATACCATGAAAAAAGCCTTTACATGGCTGGATCAACATCAAATTGAGTATACGTTTCAGGATTATCGTAATCCTGGATTAACAGATGATGAGCTTTCTGACATTTTAAAACTCATGGATCTATCTGAAATTGTTAATAAACGTAGTACTTCTTGGCGCGCATTATCCGAGGATGAAAAAGTGGCAGTATTAAAGCCGGAAACAGCTATCGCCCTGTTACAAGCACATCCAACCTTAATCAAAAGACCATTAATCGTGAATGGCGATCAAGCAATGGTGGGTTTTTCTAAAGAGCGCTTTGAGCAAGCGTTTTTATAAAAGGTCTGATGAGGAACGTGAAGGAGAGCATCATGGGATGCTCTTTTTTACGTTTTTTGATTTTGGAATGGGGTATCTTCACTTCATTTTAAAAGTGGTAGATCACGATATTTTTTGAAATTATTGTCAGTAGGGATCTGTTTATCTTTTTTAATATGATTTTCGTGAGATAGCGTTTGATCTTTAACTCTTTAACTCTTTAACTTTTTAAGTGAGCATCTAATTCATTTTACTAGCACCAAGACTCTCTTTTAACGGTCAATGAGATGACTTTTATGTTTAGCAAAAAAAAAGCTAATCCTTGATTATGGATTAGCCTTTTACCTATTGATCATCGATTTTAAATAATTATTCGATGGTTGTTGCTCTCTCGATTAAAATGGTGCATCAATATCGACAACATCAATCAATTTAATGTTAACGAACTCTTTAAGACCAAGGTCGATTAGTTCACGGCCGTAGCCTGAGCGGCGGATGCCCCCAAATGGGAGATCTGCTTTTACCATTGTGGGATGATTAACAAAGATCATTCCGGTAGAGATTTCACCTGCGACACGGCGACCACGTTCATTATCAGATGTGAATACTGATCCACCAAGACCAAAGGGTGAGTCATTTGCAATACGAATGGCATCTGCTTCATCTTCAGCTTTAATAATCATGGAGACTGGACCAAAGAACTCTTGATAATAGGCAGGGTTATCGGGTGTGACATTTGTGAGAATTGTTGGTTGCACGAAACAGCCTTGTTCAGGGACTTTTGGACCCACTTCAGTAGCCGTTGCGCCATGTTTAACAGCTTCTTCAATCTGTTTAAGAAGATTTTCTTTAGCACGTTGAGAAGAGAGTGGTGCGAGCTGTGTTTCAGCGTCCATTGGGTCACCGGCTTTGAGAGCTGCGACACCAGCGGTATACTTTTCTAGGTACTCATCATAGACTTTAGCGTCAATAATCATACGTTTAGATGAGACACAGACTTGACCTGCATTCCAGTGACGACCAAATACTCCCCAAGCAGCCGTTTTATCAATATCGGCATCATCAAGAACAACAAATGCATCCGCGCCGCCAAGTTCCATAATCGCTTTTTTGAGGTGTTTACCCGCCGTCGCTGCAACAATAGATCCTGCAAATTCTGAACCTGTTAAGGCAACGCCGATTACGCGAGGATCCGCAAGTACTAATTCTACATCCTCATGCTCAATAAACTGATTGATAAATACTCCATCAGGAAGACCTGCCTCTTTCATGAGTGCTTCAAAGGCAAGCGCTGATTGTGGAAGGTTTGATGCATGTTTTAAGATCAGCGTGTTACCTGCTGAAAGCTGCGGTGCAAGGATACGCGCAACTTGATAAAACGGGAAGTTCCATGGTTCAATTGCAAGAAGAACTCCCATTGGATCGTAGACTAATTCCGCTTCACCTTCCGCAGGGTCCATGACAGGAAGTTTACGAGGTTGTAGTTGCGCTTCTGCATGACGTACATAATATTCTAAAATTTGTGCAGAGAGTTCAACTTCACCCTTTGCTTCTGCAAAGGTTTTACCCATCTCAAGTGTGATGATGCCGGCATATTTATCGACATTTTTACGGAGAAGGTCAGCGGCATTTTGAAGGAAAACAACACGCTCTGAAACGGGAAGCTTTTTCCAACTCTGGAAAGCGTTATCTGCTTTTTCGATAGCAGCTACAATCTCTTCACGAGTTGCACTATCAAAAGTTTTAACTAATTCGTTGGTATATGGATTAACGGTTGCGAATGCCATAATTTTGACTCCTAAAATTTTAATGTGAATTCATTATAAACCTCTAATTTTGCTGATGCACTCATTTTTCAAGTAAGAATGAGTAACATTTGTTCAGATAATAATTTGTTGTGGCATTATCTCTTTGATTGTAAAGATATAAAATACATTATATTTTTAAGTGAAGTGATGAGTGATTAATACTCAAAATGATTTAGCTCAGAAAAGAGGAGGATTTTATGTCGTGAGGGATGATGGGTAAAAGGTCACAATAGGGGATTATTTGTGCATAATTGATTCAGCCAAAAGGGAGGAAAGAAATTTGAAAGTTAATTTTAGCTTTTTATCTCGTTCGGTTTTGGTTAAGGCGCAATAAAGGAGAAGGTAACTTCATCAGCATCATTTAATTCATGAAATAGTTAGAAATATTTAGCCGATGGTTCAAAGTCATGAAGAGAGTGATTTAAAGGAACGAGCTTCTATCAGCTATTACCTATAAGGCGATTCACTTACAAATCTTTGTTAAAGGAGAAGTCACATGAAGTTCATTTGTTAAAAATCCTCAAGATCAGTTCTGGATGCTTTTATCGAGATGGATACTATTTGTCATGCTCGATCACTATCGAAAGGATCTGTGAGAGTAATATCATGATGGGCGTAATATTACTCTCTTGAAGATTTTTTTTGATCTTCCTGCCTCCTGAGGCAGTAGTTTACAGCGCTATTTTAGCTAACACTTTAAGGACAATATTCGCCGAGTTTTGGGCTGCAAAATCGAGATATTCCACAAAACTCATGGGCATCTCTTTATCAGGTAGATCAGAGAGGGCGCGAATGACAATAAAAGGCGTTTGATAGAGATAGCAAACTTGAGCAATTGCCGCAGCTTCCATCTCGACTGCTTTGATATTGGGAAAGAGCTTTTTGATCATCTCTACACGATGCTGGTCGGCAATAAATGCATCGCCTGTGCCGATTAAGCCGATTTGAGAGTTTATTTGAAGTTCTTTTAAGACGCTTGCTACGAGCTCGATGAGTTCTGGGTGCGATGGGAAGGTTTGTGGCAAGCCGGGTAATGTCGCTGGGGGTAACCCGATAGGGGTTAGATCGACATCATGATGGGCTGTTTCATCAGAGATAATAATATCTCCAATGTTCATTCCAGAAATCAATCCTCCTGCGGAACCAATATTGATGACGATATTCGGTTTAAAATGTTCGTGAAGAAGGGTTGTAGCCATTGCCGCTTGGACTTTTCCTACTCCTGAGCGCAGTAGCACGATGGGCTGGTTTTCTAAAGTACCTTGAATAAAGCGAATGCCGGCAATATTGGTCTCTTTTGCCTCTTTGATAAGCGAAGCAAGAAGGGTGACTTCCTGCTCCATTGCGCCAATAATTCCTATCATGATGATATTCCTATGTCTTTAAAGAGAGTGTTCAATGCATTATATAAATTATTTTAATGCGTTTCATTATACGGAAAAGAGAAGGGGATTGTTGTTTTGATCGCTTTTAACATTCTAGAGATAAAAGGATTCTATAATAAAGCTTTTATCACGGTTTTTGGGAAAGTTGTTATACTAAGCTGTTACATTATCAGTTGTTTAAATCGGCGCACTTTAGGTACTTAAGGTGCTGCTCAATGTCATGAATTTATGAAACGGGAAGATCATGTCTGAGGGAAAAGAAGTAAAACTTAAAAGAGGACTTAAAAATCGCCATATCCAGATGATTGCTTTAGGTGGGGCGATTGGAACGGGGTTATTCTATGGTTCAGCGCAATCGATAGCCTTAGTAGGGCCGGCAATTTTATTAGCTTATTTACTGGGGGGATTTGTCATTTATCTCATTATGACAATGATGGGAGAGATGTCGACGCATGAACCTGTTGCGGGTGCATTTAGTCATTTTTCTTATAAATATTGGGGGGAGTTCCCAGGATTTCTAGCGGGATGGAATTACTGGTTTCTCTATATATTAGTGAGTATGGCTGAATTGTCGGTGGTGGGAATTTATATCCAAGTATGGTTTCCTGAGATTCCGCTTTGGGCCTCTTCTTTAACCGTTTTAGTTTTAATCACGATTATTAATCTTTTTTCTATTAAAATTTATGGTGAATTTGAATTTTGGTTTGCCTTGATTAAAGTGTTAGCGATTATGCTCTTAATTGCATTAGGGGCTTATTTGATTCTCACAGGCGTTGAGGGAGCTTCGATCTCTAACTTATGGACACATGATGGTTTTTTCCCATTTGGTGTTAAGGAGTTCTTACTTTCTCTTGTGATTGTAATGTTCTCTTTCGGTGGAACGGAGTTAATTGGGATTACCGCGGGGGAGGCAGATGAGCCGAAAAAATCGATACCTAAGGCGATTAAACAGGTAATTTGGAGAATATTACTCTTCTATGTACTCTCCATTGCGGTCTTAATGATTTTACACCCATGGAATGAGATTGGTACGGAAGGAAGCCCTTTTGTAATCATTTTCCAAGAGATGGGGTTTGGGATTGTCAATACGCCGTTGGGAGAGATTAATATTCCGGCAACATTCTTCAACATCGTGGTATTGTCGGCAGCTATTTCCGTCTATAATAGCGGGATTTATAGTAATGGTCGGATGTTATTTGGTTTAGCAGAGCAAGGAAATGCACCAAAATTTTTCTTAAAGCTTAATCGTCATTCTGCGCCTTTTGTGGCTATTTTATTCTCTTCACTTTGTACCTTAGTTGCCGTGATTATTAACTTCACTGTTCCGGAAGGTGCATTTATGCGTATTATGTCGTTAGCAGTTGCTGCGGCGACAATTACCTGGGGCTTAATTGTCATTGTGCAGTATAAATTTAGAAAGCAAGTTGATGTTAAAGAGTTAACATTTAAGGTGCCTTTTTATCCTTATAGCAACTATTTTGCATTAGCCTTTTTAGCATTATTGTTGGTCATGATGACGCAATCGGGAAGTATGATCTATGCTGTAATTGTTATTCCTATTTGGATTGTCGCGCTCTATATAGGGTTTTTAATCAAAAAACGTTTAGAAAAATAATGGTGGCAATATAAGCAGCTATCTCAATGATACTATAAGTATGCTTAGATGAAGAGCCCTCTTATTTGAGATCTGCTAAGAAGCTAGGAGTCAACGTTTGATTTCCTAGCTTTTTTATCTCTATCAATAGTTGACCTTAGAGTCCATTAAGCAGGGAATATTGATATGCCATGAGATCTTTCTGAAGGTCATGATTTATATTCAGTAACTTATCGTGATAAGCATATTGAATGTTCTGATGTTATGTTGTGAAAGAGCTCTTGATTTTATTGCAAGTTTTGCAGGAAAGTGATGGAGATGCTTTGTAGGGTAATATAGCGGTAAATAAAATAGCCGCCCACGACCAACGCTAAGATTAGTAAAAATGCACCGATTGGGTGTCCCTTTTGCGTGGCAGGTCCATAGTTATTGGGCTTATCATTGCCAGGCATGACAAAGGGGAATAATTGTGCGGCTAAGCCAATAGAGGCAAAGAGATAAAATAAAGTGTGGATCAATGTTTTATTGAGAGTCATTGGAATCATAACGATAATTAGAACGGCTAGATAGGGTAATGTAAAGATAATGCATGACCACCAACCAGAGAGATTAATATCGTGTAAACGCATAATGGCCATTCGCATATTTAATAACAGGGCTGTCCCGAGAAGTCCCGCATGGAAGATCAGTTTCACTAAACTTTTTGTCATATCTGTTGAACGATCATTGCTATCAAATAATGTGAATAGCCCATGTTCGATTACAAAATAGTAGAGCAAATAAACGCTCGTAATAAGTACAAGATAGGTAATAAATCGATTGGCAAACTCAAGACGTCCAATTCTCCCCGTAAATCCAAAAGAGAAATACGAGGGCGCTTTTTGCAGATGCGATGGCTGTTGTTTACTCATGAAAAACCTCAGTAAAGAACTGATTAATTTGGAATGATAACTTCATTATAGAAGCGCTTTATTTATGCTACAAGCTTGATTTGGCACGAAAAGAGATTAAGTTAGCACTTATAATGTCAAAAGCTGAGATGGAGTCCATCTCAGCTTTTGGGTATATGATACTTTTATTTTGCCTACTGCGCTTTAGGATCATCATTAAAAGAGAGGCTTTTACCTCTTAATACCCGCCAAATAACGCTTTTAAAGACCCAGATATTAATCACTCCAAGAATTAAGAGGAATGTAATCACGAAATAAGCAAAGTAAATTTCGGACATATCTTTTAGCGTACCTAAGAGATTCGTATTAAAGTGAAGGATCAGTAAAGTGCCGACCGCTACTGTAAATACAATGAGAAAGAGCGACATCCAGAGCTTGCGAATACTCTCTTTAGATAGCATAAAAAAAGAGACAATATAGGCTATAACAGTAACGCCGAATAAACCACTAATTAAGATTAATTCCATGGATCATTTTCCTTTTGTATTTTGAAAGTTATGCATCTACTTTACCATTTTTTTCTTTCATGTATTCAACTAAGAAGCTATGAAAATCTTCAACTTTTTGGGCGCCTTGAATTGCGACCTCATTATCAATTACAAAGAAAGGAACGCTTTGGATATTAATACGATGGGCAATCGCTTCATCATCACGAACAGCGTTAACATAGGTCTCTTCATCAAGTGCTTTTTTAACATCAGAGATATCTAGTTTGAGTTTATCAGCAATTTCTATCAATGCGACAATATCACTTAAGTTAATACCATCTTGAAAATAAGCTTTAAAGAGAAGATCTGCGCAGGCTTTGATCTTGCTAGGTGCTTTATTGGCAACGTAGTGTAATAATTGATGAGCAATAAATGTATTTGTAGGAACAATTTTATCGGTATTAATTGTTAGACCCACTGTTGCTGCCATTCCTGCAGAGTTAGTGGTTAACTCTTTTGCTTTCTCAGGAGTTGTTTGATAACGTTCGGCGAGCACTTCATCTAAAGTTTGTTCGGTGAATGCAGGGGCATCGGGTGCTAATTCAAAGCTGCGGTATTGAATTTTGATCTGCGCCATCTCTTCTTCAGTAAGAAGCATAATTGCTTGTTCTAAATTATGTTTGCCGATATAGCAAAATGGGCAAGAGAAATCAGACCAAATTTGTATGTTCATAGATATACTTTCCTTTAGCTCAGATAAATGAGAATATAATTGTTTATTGTATCTTAAAAAGAGACCAGAATGCAGTATTGCGTGTTATTTTCTTCATCGATTTTAAAGAGATTGCAATCATTAAGTGCTGCATTTTGTTTTTCTATAAAAATAGTAGGGAGCAGGAAATGATTGGAGAGAGAACGGTCGAGCACATTAATGAACGTACTGGTAAAAATCTTCTTAAAACATTGGGAATTAAGGTGGTAGAGCTCAGTGAAAGTTATGCCGAGGCAACGATGCCTGTGACAGAAGATAATCAGCAGACAATGGGATTTCTGCATGGTGGTGCAACAATTGCATTGGCAGAAACAATCGGGGGGATTGGCTCTTTTGCTATTTTGCCACAAGAAGAGGGCTGTGTAGGAATGCAAATTAGCGCAAGCCATATCTCTTCTGCAAATATTGGAGATCTTGTCATTGCAAAAGCAGATCTGATTCACAAAGGAAAGCGCTCTCATATTTGGGATGTGAATATTTACTCTGAAAAGAGTGGTCGCTTAATTTCCAGTATTAAGGTTACAAATGCAATTATTCCTATTACAAAATAGATTGAATAATAGATACTCGCAGAAAGATAAAAGTCGCTTTTGAAGTGCTTTTATCTTTCTGATACGCTTTTATTCTTACTCTTATTCTTTATTTACTCAGGTTATAGTCATAGGAGATTCTGCCATAAACTTGATTAGAATAATCATTGCGTGCTTTTACGCTAGGAGTGCCAGAAGAGGCACAGGCGGAGAGAATCATTAATGTTGTTATGAGGAGTATTAGCTTCGCTTTCATATGAAATATTCCTAGTGATAGATATGTTAGTTATCTTCTATTCTACGTTGAATGAAAACAGGTGCAACCTATCCTGTCTAGATATTATTGCAAAGAGTAGGCATCGGCAGGGAATAACAGTAATGAGTTAAATGTTGAGTTTGATGCGTGGGAAATGCAAGCAATAAAAAACCCTAGATTAAAAATCTAGGGTTTTTATCGTTACTCACATTGAGTAGCTTTAAAACTAAACAACGATTAGTAGTAACGGATTCTACGGTTAGATTCGCGCATTATACGTTTATAATGGCGTTTCTGAGCCGCA
>JASLEF010000127.1 GCA_030151245.1 Ignatzschineria sp.
CAAAAAAAGAGAAACAATCGTTTCTCTTTTCAAAATTAACGCTCATAAGCGTATCAATCATTCATTAAAGCTACACCAACAGTGATGCTTTAATCGCTTCAAAATCACGCTTCAAACGAATATTTGTCTCTAATTCTTCAGAGATTTTATCAAATGCATGCATCACCGTTGAGTGATCCCGTGAAAACTCTCGCCCAATCTCCGGCAAACTATGATCGGTTAATACCCGCGAAATATACATCGCAAGCTGGCGTGGCTTCACAATATTTGCTTTACGAGATTTACCTAAAATCTCACTCATATCAAGATCAAAATAGCTCGCAACAGTACGCTGGATATTCGCCAATGTAATCTGACGATCTTGAATCTCTACCAAGTGACGAAGAGCTTCTTGAGCAATATCAAGCGTCAACGGCATTCCCTTAAAAGAGGCCATCGCATTGACCTGCTTTAAAGCCCCTTCGAGCTCACGGACGTTGGCGCGAACCGTTTCACCGATAAAAAACTTCGTATCTTTAGGTAAATCGACACCCCATGCTTCCGCTTTTTGTTCTAAAATCGCCACGCGATGCTCAAAATCAGGTGGTTTAATATCCACGGTTAACCCAGATGCAAAGCGTGATTTGAGACGCTCTTCCATCGCTTCTAACTCTTTTGGATATCTATCACATGTTAAAATGACCTGATGACCACCATCTAACAATGTATTAAAAGTATGGAAGAAAACCTCTTGTGATCCCCCTTTTCCCGATAATAATTGAATATCATCAATCAATAAAGCATCTAATGTCCGATAGAAATGGCGTAATTCATTAATTGTATTGTTACGCATACTACGAACAATATCTTCAATGAAACCATCACAATGCTGATAAATTAAACGCGCATCAGGGTACTGCTCTTTAATCGCATTACCTACAGCATGCATTAAGTGCGTTTTACCTAATCCCGTATTACCATAAATAAAGAGTGGATTATGAGATGTTCCCGGATTCTTTGAAACCTGCGCACAGGCAGCTAACGCAAACTGGTTGGATTTTCCTTCCACAAAATTATCAAAACTAAAGTCTGGATTAAGATTACTCGTTTCGATAGATTGCTCACGGATCGAATCTTTAGTAATCGTTCTAGCACGCCCTGTTTTACGAGTTGTGCGCTTAATCTGCTTTTTGACTTGGTGATCTTCGTACTCTGATTCCGTCCCGAGTCCATAGCGAACCTCTAAATCAAACCCACTCTCATCAATAATAGTGTTTTCTAATAGTGCTTTAAACTTAGTTTGAACGCCTCGAAGTACAATCTCATTTGCCGCCAAAACCATCACGTGATCATCTTTAAAGACCACTTCAAGCGGCGAAATCCACATGCTGAATTCTTCCTCCGACATCTCGGCAGCAAGAATTTCCAGGCAATTTTCCCAACTAAATTTCATCATAAATGTAAGACTCTAAATTCTAAAAATCGGTAAAGGTTCAGATCTGAACTTCGGTTTCTCAACAACGCTTGAACTTATACTCCAAAGATCATCGCAGTTAAGAGGAAGTCAGCCACTAAAATAAGTAGCGATGAGATCACAACGGTATCGGTCGTCGAACGAGCAATTCCACTTGCGGTCGCTCTTCCCTTTAATCCGATATAAAGCGCAACAAGGTTCGATATTATACCGAAAACAAAACTTTTTAAAACCACTCCAAGACCAATATCTATCCCAAAATCGACCCCTGACTTCATTTGTGACCAATAAGCCCCGCCATCAACTCCTAAAGAAATCGTGGCAACAGCGTAACCTCCGATGATTCCTACCGCACTAAAGAGCAGTGCAAGAATAGGAACCGCAATGACGCCAGCCCAAAAACGCGGCGTTAAAATATATTGCACAGGATTAATCGCCATCAATTCATAACTCGCCCACTGCTCGGTCGCACGCATCAATCCAATTTCGGCAGTCAAAGAGGAGCTAGCACGCCCTGTATACAATAATGCCGTTAAAACAGAGCTTAATTCCCGAAAGAGTGCCAAAGCTACAATCGTCCCCACAGAGGCTTCTGCCCCAAAGTTAATAAGGTTCACAAATGCTTGAAAACAAAGCACCATTCCTACAAAAAGCCCAGATAGTAAAATAATGGGTAATGACAATACACCTAATTGATAAACTTGTCGGACAAATAGAAAGGGTTTTTTAAAGATATACCAAGAATTTAAGAAAATATTGATCAATAATCGTGTTGCTTCACCAACATGCATTAAGAATCCACGCGTTTTCTCACCCGTTGCCACTATGATATTACTCAAAACAGCACCTCCTCTAATGACTTTGTTGGGATATGAAATGGTACCGGACCATCTGAATCTCCATTAATAAACTGTTTAACCCAAGGATCTTCATGATGTCTAATCTCCTCTGGCGTTCCATGAGTAATAATTCGACCTTCTCCTAAAATACAGACATTATCGGCAATCGAAAGTACTTCTTCAACGTCATGAGAAATCACGACACTCGTAATTTTAAGGGCATCATTTAAATTCTTAATTAAACGAATGAGTACACTCATTGAGATCGGATCTTGCCCAGCAAATGGCTCATCATAAAGTAAAAGAGATGGGTCTAACGCAATCGCCCTTGCAAGCGCCGCGCGCCTTGCCTGCCCGCCAGATAGCTGCGCAGGATAGTAATCCTTTAATGCTCGAAGCCCGACCGACTGCAACTTTAGTAGTACTAAGGTATTAATCATCGACTCACTAAGCGAGGTATGCTCTCTCAATGCAAAAGCCACATTGTCGTATACCGTCATATCTGTAAAAAGAGCGCCTGATTGAAATAGAACCCCCATTTTTGTGCGGATACTATAAAGATTTCTCTCAGAGATGGCCCCGATATTCTCTCCCATCAATTCAACATTTCCAGATTGAGGGATAATTTGTCCACTCAACAATCTTAGTAACGTTGTTTTTCCAGAACCTGAAGGTCCTAAAATAGCGGTAATCTTCCCTGTCGGAATAGCAATAGAGAGATCTTTAAAAATAGTTCTCGTTCCAAAGCTTAAATGAATATCCTCAAGTTTTATGATATTACCCTGCATTTTCATCATTCCTTATCTCAACCAACCATTGCGTGAAGCTCTTTTACGAGCCGCAAGATTCACCAAGATTCCTGCTAATGCTAAAAAGAACGTTAAGATCGCAGTCCACATTGGAATACTTAAACTTAAGAATGTCCAATCCACGACACTACAATCTCCCCCTCTTAACAAAACATCCTTCACGATTTGGTAATCAAATACCTCTGTAATCGCTAAGGTTGTCTGCGTACAGCCCAAGTTGTCATTACTCGGATTAAGCTGCAATAAAATATGTTTCCCAGAAATAAAGAGTCCTAATACTCCCACTGCCAATGTCAGTATCATTGAGATCAATGAGAAAAATCGAGAGCCTTGACCGACAAATAGCGCACTTAACCAAAAAACTATCGTAAAGAGTACCATAATACCCCGCTGAAGCATGCAGTATGGACACGGCTCTAACAGCTGAATATCTTCAAGATAAAACTTCGCAAATGCAAGTGAGAGCAACGGCACAAGCCCTAATATAAAAAATATGCGACGGGGAGACATTTTTTAGTACCCTTCTTAAGACTTTAAGGATTAAACATATTATCACGTTTTGTGGATAACTTCTTTAGATAAATCACTTCTACTAAGATTATTTAAATTCTCTTAAAACCCCATATTAACAGGCGATCAAGCCCATTGTTATAAAATAAAAAAGCATGCTCATAGAATAAGGTTATTAAAAGTTAATAATAACCTTATTAAAAAATTGAATAAAAAAAACCTGCATACTAATGCAGGTTTTCAAATATGGCGTCCCTACGGGGATTCGAACCCCGGTTGCCGCCGTGAAAGGGCAGTGTCCTAGGCCTCTAGACGATAGGGACTTTATGGTGGAGCTAGTCGGAATCGAACCGACGACCTCTTGCATGCCATGCAAGCGCTCT
>JASLEF010000163.1 GCA_030151245.1 Ignatzschineria sp.
CTTGACGAACGCGTTTTCTAGCTTGTGCTGTATTTGCCAAGGTTTTACTCCAGTTTAAAATGTCAGAATTTATAACACAATATTGCGACGCATATCGACGCAATCAAATTTGTAATAATCACATATGATTATCTTTTTTCAGCGTTTTGTCAATCAATTCCGCCGAAAGTTTATGAATTTTCAAGAGAGAAATCCCTGTATTAGAATACAGGAACAATACTACCTTCATATTTTTCTTCAATAAACTCACGTACATCATCAGAAGTAATGACTTCTATTAATGCTTTGATACGTACATCATCTTTCTTTTCAGGAAGAACCGAGATGATGTTTGCGTAAGGAGATTGTGAACCTTCGATGAAAAGAGAATCTTTCACAGGATTTAATTTTGCATCTAATGCAAAGTTCGTATTGATCAATGCTAAATCGACTTCATCTAAAGTGCGAGCAAGCATTGGAGCCTCAAGTTCTACGAATGATAACTTAAGTGGGTTCTCTTTGATATCAAAAACTGTAGAAAGAATATTTTTGGGGTCGTTTAAAGTGATTAAACCTTCATTGTGAAGTAAGATTAGTGCGCGACCACCATTGGCGGGATCATTAGGAATACTGACTTTTGAGCCCTTTTCAAGTGCTTCTTTAGATTTGATTTTTTGGGAGTATGCCGCAATGGGTTCAACATGAATAGCTGGCTCAAGTGCAATGATGTTTAAGTGATGATTTTTATTAAATTCATCTAAATAAGGGGCATGTTGGAAGAAGTTAGCATCTGCTTCTTTTTCATCGACCATAAGATTAGGTAAGACATAGTCGGTGACAACGATCACTTCAAGATCGATCTCTTTCTCTGCGAGTTTAGGTTTAATAGATTCTAAAATTTCAGCATGAGGAACAGGTGTAGCCACAACTTTAAGTTTCTCTGCTGAGAGGGCGAAGAAAGGGACAAGCGAAAGTGCTGTCGCAAGTGCTAATTTACGCATAATGATTTCCTTTTGATATTAAATTGGGGATTCGAGCCCCGAACGATACAGTAATATTTATAGCGAGATTCACTATCGAAAGCAATCTCTTTTCGGAGATTTTGCTCCCTAGGTTAAAATGCTTAAAATTAAACATATATCTTTAGTTTCTAAAGATCAAGAGCTTTTGAAAAATATAACCTTTTGAAAAAATAACCATATCAAGTCTCAAAATAGAGGGGAATAAAAAATATTAGATAACCTTATTCTAACGATCATCTAATATTTGGATGTTTCTACTATAGAAATCCCTATCTACTATAGGAATCTATAGGTTAAAGATCTCTATAGCTCTATTATTGAGGGGGTGATGAGAGTTATCTAGACAAGAGCAGTAATGAGTTCATCGCGATCACCCGGAAGAAGATCGATTAATGGGATTTCAATCATGGTATAAGCACCAGGGGCTTGCTTCGTTGCTGCTCTTGCTGTTGAGACTAAAATTTGGGCGGTTAATGCCGGATTATTGACTCGCATATCAAATTCAAACAATTGATTATCTGTAGAGCCTGATACACCTTTTCGGGTGATTGTCACACCGTGACCTGCATCTTTAAGAGGTTCGATAGAGTCTACCTGTTGAATGACGGTATCATCTTTTTTGAAGTAGTCGTCATTGAGAATTGTGGATTTGACGGTTTCAAAGTCAAAGCCCGCCTCGATTTCGATATAGACCATACGGCGATGTTGCCCTGTGCCGATTGGAATGGTCATCGAGAGTGCATCTTTCACGCCAGGGATCGCTTTTACTGCGGTAGAGTGGCCCATACTCATGCCTGGGCCAAAGTTTGTGTAAGTGATTCCTTTGGGCGCAGCAGCTAGTAATAATGTGCGGATAATGGAGTCCGAGCCAGGATCCCAGCCTGCGGAAATGATTGCGCTACGTTGATTTTCTTTCGCAATCGCATCAAGCTCTCTACGCATTGCTGCGATATCGGAGTGAATATCAAAGCTATCCACGGTGTGGATGCCTTTTTGTAACATCTCTGTGGCGTAAGCTTTAATATGGCGACTAGGAACGCAGAGAATGGCAATATCGACATCCTTTAGTGCAAGAACGTCGGTTACAACAGGGTAATGAACCCCATCAATCGGGGTGGCCTCCCGGCGTACAATGCCGGCAACTTCGAAATCAGGAGCGGACTCTAAAGCGTTAAGAACATAACGACCGATGTTACCGTAGCCAATAATTGCCGCATTGATTTTTTTCATGAAAATATCTCCAATAATAAAGGGGATGAATAGAAATTTGGAGTCAATCTCTGATAACTTGAGTTATGAGTGATGACTGAATATTTATTGTAGAGGGATTATTTGAGCGAGCCTAGAACTATTTTGAAAAATAGCGCCTAAAAAAAAGGGCTGGTGAGTGTTGTATCACGAGCCCTTTGATCATTATTTACGTGTGTAGTGGCGTACAAGCCAATCGCCGACCCATTGCATGATTTGTACCATAATAATTAGGACAATCACAATAAGATACATCAGCTCAGCCATATTTCGATGGAAACCAAAGCGCACAGCCACATCTCCTAGTCCTCCTGCACCGACTGTTCCTGCCATAGCTGTATAAGAGAGGATTAAAATCCCTGTGACAGTAATGCCGGCAATTAAACTGGGTCTTGCTTCCGGCAAGAGTACTCTTACGATAATTGTACGAAGTGGTGTTCCCATGCTCTGTGCTGCTTCAATAACGCCTTTATCAACCTCTCTAAAGGCTGTTTCTGCTAGCCTTGCAAAAAAGGGGGCAGAGCCAATCACTAGTGGGAAGATTGCACCTTTGATTCCCATCTTAGTTCCCATTAGTTGAAACGTTAAGGGTAAGAGAACCACAATTAAAATTAAGAAGGGAATAGATCTTAAGATATTGGTGATAAAGGAAAAGATACGGTAAAACTTTGGGCTAGAGAGTAGTTGTGTAGGGGAGGAGAGAAATAATGCAATTCCCCAAGGCAGGCCAATAAGAATCGTAAATGCCCACGTGAAACCTAACATTATCAGGGTAATTAATGTGTTATCCCAAATGATATTCCAATATTGTGTATTACTTAAAGCGTTTAAGAAATCAGTCATATGAATGTTCTCCTTCTGCTGATATTGCTGTGAGAGAGGAGCTAAGGGGAGATTGTAGTTGTTTTAATAAAGGGATCGTTGAAATGCCGCGAGCATTAAAAAGTGCGATTGCTTGCATTGTCTCTTTAGGGGCGCCGCTAAGAGCGACGACCAGCTGGCCATAAGGGATGTCTCGAATATAACTGATAGAGCCAGAAAGAATAGAGAGATCAATATTACTTTTTTTAATGATTTGACTTAAGTGCGGCTCAAAAGCCTCTGTGCCAATATATGAAAGTTGATAGAGATACTCCGCTTGCTCAGGATGGCGTTTGAGATATTTTTGGAGCTCATCTTGTTCGGTTTTATCGATAATGAAATCTTGTGTCACTTGAGATTGAGGATGTAAAAACACCTGCTCAACGGGTCCTTCCTCTACAATCTTACTATCGTGAATGACTGCCACACGATGACAGATGGAGCGAATAACCTCCATCTCATGGGTGATAATCACGATTGTTAAGCCGAGTTTTTGATTAATGTCGACGAGCAATTCTAGGATGGACTGAGTGGTTTGTGGGTCGAGTGCTGAGGTTGCTTCATCACAAAGTAGCACTTTGGGGTCATTCGCAATCGCTCTTGCAATACCGACTCGTTGTTTCTGTCCGCCTGAAAGCTGTGCGGGGTATTTATGCTGATGCTCTCTAATACCTACTAGATCTAAGAGTGCTTCAACTCTCTGTTTTATATCGCGCTCACTTCTCTTTTCAAGACGGAGAGGAAAAGCGATGTTATCGTAAATCGTCTGGCTAGAGAGTAGATTGAAGTGTTGGAAAATCATGCCGATTTTTCGGCGCTCCAACATTAAAGCTCGGTGAGATAGCTTAGTGATGTCAATCTCATCAATCATGACGCTGCCACTATCTGGGCGTTCTAAAAGATTCAGGCAACGAATTAAGGTGCTTTTCCCAGCACCTGAATGACCTATGACGCCAAAGATTGTCCCTTCATCAATAGTTAGAGAGATATCGTTTAACGCAATTTTAGAGCCTTCTTTCGTTGCGTACGATTTTTTAAGGTGTTCTATTTTAATCATGTGAGTTTCTATGCGAGGTTAGAAGGTGTTGCGAGTACTGAAATTAGGGGCTTTAATATGAAAAGCAGACTTAAAAAAGACTCACTATAACCTGAATTATATACCTTGTTAGGGTATCAAAAAGTGGCTTCCTTCGTTATTTTTTTCTCTAAAACCAAAGTGTTCGACGAAAAAGAGCTGTGGAGGTTATTAACTAGGTTTACATTTTGAGATTTTATTTTACATATTATTTGAGATTATTACTTCAAGATTGCTCAGGGGGAAGAGTCATTTTATCCTTGAGCTACTGATCGAATAGATAAGTATAAAAGTTAGGAGGTTGAGGTAAAGGGATGAGATATTTTGGAAATATATTAGGGGTCATACTTGCACTTATGTTGAGCGTTTCTATAGCAGCTCCCCAGCAAGGTTGTGAAAGGAAGTTGGCAAACTTAGAACAACAAATGAAATATGCCAAGCAGTATCATAATACCAATCGAATACGCGGGTTAGAGAGAGCTATTACGAATGTGAAAACGTATTGTGGTGGGGGAATGGATATAGATTCTACCAATGAGAAAGCAAAAGATTATTATGAAGCTGAGGTGAAGCTTGAGAAGTCTGAAGAGGTTTTGGAAAAAATTGCAGAAGCTCAGAAGGATTTAGCAAAAGCGGAATATAAATATGAGAAAGCAAAGTATAAAGGGGACTTTGAAGATCAACTAGAAGCGGAGTATAAGATGAAAGAAGCGAGAATGCGAGTGAAAATGTATGAGGATTTTTTAGAGTCTATTCAATAAGACTTAGTACTTTCAGTGCTTTAACAGGTTTAATAGTTAACGATGGTTAAAAGACCTTGCCTTGAGTCAAAGGTGAGGTCTTTTGTTTTTTGGAGATGAGAGAAGTTGAGGTTTAAAAAATATTAAGTGAGGGGCTGATCATAGGAGATCCCTCATGGAAGGCTATTAAGTGAACAAATGGGCGCTTAAATGGGGGAGGTAGGGGTTTATATGGTCTTTACCGTGCTTAAAAGCGGGATTTAAAGAGAAAAATAAGCGTAATTTTCAAAGAATATCCGTTATACTGTTCAATGATAGTTATTTTAATTTGCCTCAAGAAAAGCATTCTTTCCTTGGGGCATCTATTAATTGTGTGAAGAAAATTTCCTTTATAGCGCTATTAAAATAAACTTAATAGACATTAAATGGATTTGATGAGACAAAGCTTATCTATATTTTCACAAAGTAAGCGAAGCTGTGGATTACGGTGGCGCTTAAAATGAAAGAGGATGATTTTATGGCAGACCAAAAGTTATTGAATGATATCGATCCATTAGAAACCAAAGATTGGGTCGATTCAATCGAAAGTGTCCTTGAAACAGAAGGCGAAGAGCGTGCGCACTTTCTTTTAGAGAAAGTGATTGAACGTGCACACCGTGATGGAGTACAAATTCCCTTCATAGGTACGACGGAATATATTAATACCATTCCAGCAGACAAGCAGCCTCGTTACCCTGGAAACTCAGAGTTAGAACACAAATTACGTTCATATATCCGTTGGAACTCAATGGCGATGATCGTGCGTTCTAATGCTGTTGATTCAAGTTTAGGCGGGCATATTGCGAGCTATGCGTCACTTGCTACGATGTGGGAAGTGGGTTTTAACCACTTCTGGAAAGGGAATACAGAGACGCAAGATGGGGATTTAGTTTTCTTCCAAGGACATTCAAGTCCAGGAATTTATGCGCGGGCATTTATTGAAGGGCGTATTACGGAAGAACAGATGGATAACTTCCGTCGTGAAGTGGATCAAAAAGGGCTCTCATCATACCCTCATCCTTGGTTAATGAAAGATTTCTGGCAATTCCCAACGGTATCAATGGGGCTTGGTCCTATTCAAGCGATTTATCAAGCGCGTTTCCTTAAATACCTCCACTCCCGTGGACTTGCGAATACAGAAGGTCGTAAAGTTTGGTGTTTCTGTGGTGATGGTGAGATGGATGAGCCTGAATCATTGGGGGCAATTTCACTGGCAGGACGAGAGAAGCTTGATAATCTTATCTTTGTTATCAACTGTAACTTACAGCGTCTTGATGGACCTGTTCGTGGTAATGGTAAAATCATCCAAGAGCTTGAGTCAGGTTTCCGTGGAAATAACTGGAATGTGATTAAGTTGATTTGGGGGAATGGTTGGGACTCTTTATTGGCGCAAGACCATGATGGTATTCTTCGTAAGCGTATGATGGCGTGTGTAGATGGAGACTATCAAACCTATAAATCTCGTGATGGTGCATATGTTCGTGAGCATTTCTTTAATTCGCCAGAGTTGAAAGCAATGGTCGCTCATATGTCAGATAATGATGTGTGGCGTCTCAATCGTGGCGGACATGATGAGAATAAAGTTTATGCGGCATATGATTCAGCCGTAAAAACGGTAGGGCAGCCGACGGTTATTCTTGTAAAAACAATTAAGGGGTATGGAATGGGGCAAGATGGTGAGGCACAGAACGTTGCGCACCAACAAAAATCTATTAGCCTTGAATCTCTGCGTCGTTTCCGTGACCGTTTTGAAGTGCCTATTTCAGATGAAGATTTAGAAGCTCTCAACTTTATCCGTCCGCCAGAAGGTAGTCCTGAGCTTGAGTATCTTCATGAGCGCCGTAAGGATTTAGGGGGATATGTTCCTTCTCGTCGTATTCAAGCGAAAGAAAAACTAACGGTTCCAAAGCTAGATGCTTTTAAAGGGCAGTTAGAAGCGACAGCAGAAGGTCGTGAAATCTCAACGACCATGAGTTTTGTCCGCATTTTAAATACGATTGTAAAAGATAAAGAGATTGGAAAGCGCGTGGTGCCCATTTTAGTGGATGAATCACGAACTTTTGGAATGGAAGGGATGTTCCGTCAACTCGGTATTTGGTCTCAAGCAGGGCAGCAATATACGCCGCAAGATGCCGGGCAGTTGATGTTCTATAAAGAGACAAAAGATGGTCAAATTCTTCAAGAAGGAATTAATGAAGCGGGAGGTGTAAGCTCATGGATTGCTGCAGGAACTTCATATTCCACCTCTAATGTGGAGATGATTCCTTTCTTTGTTTGTTACTCAATGTTCCAAATGCAGAGAACATTTGATCTTATTTGGGCTGCTGCGGATCAAAGAACGCGTGGTTTCTTAATGGGAGGCACAGCGGGAAGAACGACACTTAATGGTGAGGGGCTTCAGCATGAAGATGGTCATAGCCATGTTTTAGCGAGCTTGATTCCAAACTGTATGTCTTATGATCCGGCACTTCAATTTGAATTGGCAGTGATTATGCAAGATGGTCTACGCCGTATGGTGGAAGATCAGGAAGATGTTTTCTATTACATCACAATGATGAATGAAAACTATGCACATCCAGCGATGCCAAATGGTGTTGAGGCAGATATTCTTAAAGGGATGTATCTCCTTAAGCCGGCAGAAAAGAGTGATAATCCTCGTGTACGTCTTTTAGGGGCAGGTACCATTTTACAAGAAGTATTAGCGGCTGCGGACTTGCTCAAAGAAGATTGGAATGTTGAGAGTGATATTTATAGTTGTCCAAGCTTTAATGAATTGGCGCGTGATTTTCATGAGTGTGAGCGTCAGGCGCTTTTCCATCCTGAAAAGCCTGCTCCAGAATCATTTGTTGCGAAGATGTTAAATGGTTCAGATGCGCCAGTGATTGTGTCAACAGACTATGTTCGTATGTTAGCAGAGCAGATTCGTCCAGCAGTTAAAGCACCATATCGAGTGCTTGGCACGGATGGTTTTGGTCGTTCTGATACAAGAGCGCAACTTCGTAAATTCTTCGAAGTTGATCGTTATTATGTCACGATTGCAGCACTAAAAGAGCTTGCTGATGCAGGGACTATTGAGAAGTCTGTTGTCACTGCGGCAATTAAGAAATACAACATTGATGTTAATAAGCCAAATCCGCTTTGGGTTTAAATCAATAAAGCGCCTCGCCTTTGGTATGAGGCGCTTCCTCATTGTGAGTTGTCTAATATTAAGCTTTAAAAGTATTAGTATTAGATGAATTTGATTTGGTCTGTTAACCAATTGAAAAGGATTATAGTTATGGCAAATATTGATTTGAGAGTGCCAGATATTGGAAATTTTGATGCTGTTGATGTTATCGAAATTAATGTGAAAGTTGGAGATGTTGTCGCTGTTGATGAGACTCTCATGACGCTTGAATCTGATAAAGCTTCGATGGATGTGCCGGCAGAAGCAGCAGGTAAAATTGTTGAGATTCTTGTGAATGTCGGCGATCAAGTGAAAACTGGGGATGCAATTGCACGAATTGAGGCTATTGCGAATGCAACTGCTGATGTTGTTGTGGATGAAGCGCCTGAGCTGGTAGTAGTTTCTGAAGAGAAAGAGAGTATCGATGCAGTCGCGTCAAATACTAACGAGGTAGCAGAGATTCGTATACCTGCAGTGGGTAATTCAGATGAGTTAGATGTGATCGATATTGCTGTAAAAGTCGGTGATACGGTTGCTGTTGATGATACGTTAGCAACGCTTGAGTCTGATAAGGCTTCGATGGATGTGCCAGCAGATAAAGCGGGTGTGATTACGGAAATCGCGGTAGCGATTGGCGATAAGGTCAAAGAAGGCGATCTCGTTGTTAAAATTCAGGCGGTGGGTAGTCATGCGGCAGCTGGACCGGTTGCAGAAGCGGCAGAAAAAGTAGTGGTTCAGGAGAGCGTTTCGGCGGCACCTACAAAGTCATCAACGGTGGATACTTTGAAAGCACCGCATCCGGGACAAGAGATCCCTGTTGCGCCAGTAACGAACGCTGCAGCTTTAGATTTTAGTGGGGCGCATGCTTCACCCTCGGTTCGTGCATTTGCTAGAGAGTTAGGTGCGAACTTAAATGAGGTGACGGGGTCTGGTCGTAATAAACGTATTTTACGTGATGATGTATTGCAATATGTGAAAGCTGTATTAAGCGGTTCTACGACAACATCAGCTGCAAAAGCGGGGCAGGCGAATGTTAATGGGGGAGGGCTTGATCTTCTGCCATGGCCAAAAGTTGATTTTGCAAAGTTTGGTGAGGTCGAAGAGAAGCCTCTTAGTCGAATTCAGAAGATCTCTGGGGCGAATCTTGCGCGTAACTGGGCAATGATCCCACATGTCGCGCAATTTGATGAAGCGGATATTACGGATCTTGAAGAGCTTCGTAAAACGCTTAATAAAGAGTATGAAAAATCAGGCGCTCGCGTGACGATTTTAGCATTCCTCTTTAAAGCGGTTGTGAAAGCGTTGCAGAAATTCCCAACGTTTAATAGCTCGCTTGAAGGCGATAATCTTATTCTTAAAAATTATTATCACATTGGATTTGCGGCAGATACGCCAAATGGTTTAGTGGTGCCAGTGATTCGTGATTGTGATAAGAAGGGTGTCTTAGAGATTGCCGCAGAAATGCGTGAATTAGCAGGTCTTGCTCGTGAAGGGAAATTGAAGCCAGATCAAATGACCGGGGGATGTTTTACCATTTCTTCGTTAGGTGGTATTGGTGGTACGAATTTTATTCCGATTATTAATGCGCCGGAAGTAGCGATTTTAGGGGTTGCGAAAAATCAGATTAAACCCGTGTGGAATGGACAGGAGTTTGAACCGCGCCTAATGATTCCGCTCTCCCTTTCTTATGATCACCGCGTGATTGATGGTGCTTTAGGCGCTCGTTTTATTGTTTATTTAAATGAGTTATTAGCTGATATGCGTCGTATGGTGATCTAGGAGGAAATAATGATTGTAGAATTAAAACTCCCAGATATTGGGAATTTTGACAGCGTTGATGTTATTGAGATTCACGTTAATGTGGGAGATCACGTTTCTGTGGATGAAACATTGTTAACGTTAGAGTCAGATAAAGCGTCCATGGATGTGCCGGCAGAAAAAGCAGGGGTCATTAAAGAGATTCTAGTCTCTGTGGGCGATGCTATTGCTGAAGGTGCTGTCTTTGCCAAATTAGAGGTTTTTGATGATGTAGCGTCTCCTAAAGTAGCCGTAAAAGAAGAAGCGCCTGAGATGAAGGTAGAAGTGGGGCAACAAAAAGCTGCGGCTTCTACTGTAGTCGAGTCTAGTTCAATTGTTGATGCTGATTGCGATGTTGTTGTGATCGGTGGCGGTCCTGGGGGGTATTCGGCGGCATTTAGGGCAGCAGATTTAGGTTTGAAAGTGGTGCTGGTGGAGCGTTATCCCGCGATTGGTGGTGTCTGTCTTAATGTGGGATGTATTCCTTCAAAGGCCTTGCTTCACGTAGCGGATGTTATGGAATCAGCTAGATCATTTGCAGATATTGGCATTACTTATGAGGCGCCAAAAATCGATATTGATAAGCTTCGAGGATTCAAAGAGTCTGTTATTGGTAAGTTAACTGGCGGTTTAGCTGGTATGGCGAAGATGCGCAAAGTCGAGATTGTTGAAGGTTTTGCAACATTTAAGAACGATCATCACTTAGTGGTGAAGTTAGCTGATGGCTCAATGCGTGAGATTAGCTTTAATAAGGCGATTATTGCGGCGGGATCCTCAGTTGTTAAGTTGCCATTTATGCCTGAAGATCCTCGTATTATGGATTCAACAGGAGCGCTAGAGTTAACCGATATTCCTGAAAAACTCCTTGTTATTGGCGGGGGAATTATTGGTCTTGAGATGGCAACTGTTTACTCAACGCTCGGTAGTGAAATTACGATTGCAGAGTTTGCGGATGGGCTCGTCCCAGGTGCGGACCGGGATCTCGTGAAAGTATTTGAAAAATACAATAAGAAGCGATTCCATAAAGTCATGCTGAAGACTGCTGTTACAGGGGCAAAAGCAACAGATGCTGGTATTGAGGTGACTTTTGAGGGGGCAGATGCACCAAGTACCCCACTAGTCTTTGATCGCGTTTTAGTGGCAGTGGGGCGTAAGCCAAACGGTTTGACATTAAATGCTGAGAATGCCGGCGTTGCGGTTGATGAGCGGGGTTTTATCTCGGTGGATAAGCAGATGCGTACGAATGTATCTCATATCTTCGCGATTGGAGATATTGTAGGGCAGCCAATGTTGGCGCATAAAGCAGTTCATGAAGGTCATGTTGCGGCTGAGGTATGTACTGGCGAAAAGCGCTTCTTTGATGCGAAATTTGTCCCATCTGTGGCGTATACTGATCCTGAAATTGCATGGGCAGGGCTCACTGAAACTGAGGCAAAAGCAAAGGGGATTCCTTACGAGGTTTCAGTATTCCCTTGGGCGGCAAGTGGTAAGGCGATTGCCAATGGTCGCGATGAAGGTTTTACGAAGCTTCTTTATGATCCTGAAACGAAGGTTATTTTGGGAGGTGCTGTTGTAGGGATACATGCCGGAGATCTTATTGGGGAGGTTTGTTTAGCTGTAGAAATGGGTGCTGATAGTATCGATATCGGGCATACAATTCATCCACACCCAACGCTTATTGAGTCTGTTGGAATGGCTGCTGAGAACATTCTAGGGGCATGTACTGATTTACCGCCGGTGAAACGTAAGTAGTCCGTAGATTGTTATAGATTTTTGGCTGTGCCCAAATGTGAAAATCCCGAGAAAAGTTAATTTCCCGGGATTTTTTTATAGATTGAATGATTAGAAAAAGTTGATTGTTAAAAGTTATTTTTCTTCATTCATCATTGCGTAATACTCCTCTTCAGTGAGTAGTTTGTCACGCTCTTTTAGAATCGCTTTTTTCGCTTGTTCATCATACTCATTGACTTCATCGGCGCGTTCTTTATCGATTTCATCCATGATTTGATAACACATTTCACGAGTATGTAATTTCGCAATTGCGGAAACTGCAAAGTGAGGGTCTTGACGATCCCATTTGATGGTTGTTAAGAAGTTCTCAATAATATCTTGACGTTCATCCTCTGGAATTAAGTCGATTTTGTTAATGACTAACCAGCGGGGTTTTGTCGCTAACTCTTCACTATATTTTTTGAGCTCCTCTAAGATAGTGAAGTAATCTTCTACAGGGTCTTGAGAGTCGCTAGAGGGTGAAAGATCGACGATATGAAGTAGGATGGAGGTACGGCTAAGATGTTTGAGGAATTGATGTCCAAGGCCAATGCCATCTGAAGCACCCTCAATAAGACCTGGGATGTCCGCAACGACAAAACTACGTAAAGAATCAATATCTACAACGCCAAGGCTTGGGACGAGCGTTGTAAATGGGTAGTCCGCAACTTTGGGGCGGGCTCCTGATATCGCTCGGATTAATGTTGATTTTCCGGCATTAGGAAGACCTAGTAATCCAACATCCGCCATGACTTTAAGCTCTAAGCGTAATTCACGCTCATCTCCTTCAGTTCCTGGTTTATGTTGTCTTGGTGCGCGGTTAGTGGATGTTTTGTAACGAGTATTGCCAAGGCCATGAAATCCTCCTTGGGCGACTTTAACCGTTTGGCCTTCTTCGGTCAGGTCGGCAATAAATTCATTTGTGGTGTTATCAAAAACTTGAGTTCCTAAGGGGACATCTAAGTAGAGATCTTCGCCATCTTTACCTGTTCTATTTGCCCCGGCACCATCTTCACCACGTTCAGCGCTATAGGTTCTTGTGTAACGGTAGGTCATTAATGTGTTAAGTGATTTAGTTGCACGAAGGTATACAGAACCACCATCGCCTCCATCACCACCATCAGGACCACCGAATGGGATAAATTTTTCACGTCTAAAGCTTACACAGCCATGTCCACCATTACCGGCGATCACAACAATTTTTGCTTCATCAATAAATTTCATTGGGTTACCTCAAAATTTAAAATTTAATGAGCGGAAATAAAAAAGCTCCACGTTAAATAAAGTGGAGCTTTTATGACTGTTTAGTGCGATATATTAAGCAACTGGATCGATTCTTTCATATTTACGCTTGCCTAAACCTTTGGTTTCAAATGTTACGTGACCATCAGCTTTAGCAAATAGTGTGTGATCTTTACCAACACCTACGTTTAACCCTGCATGAAAACGTGTACCACGTTGACGAACAATGATTGAACCAG
>JASLEF010000254.1 GCA_030151245.1 Ignatzschineria sp.
TCATCTTTAATTTTATGCGCTTGATGCAGATGCCCGAGCGCCACATAATCAAAATCATCGAAGTAATCGGCAGAGATATATTCAGAACCGCCAATGGCTAATGGTCTTTCGGAATCTGAGGTGAGTTTTTCAGGTGCGGAGCTATGAATCACAAAGGCATGCAGAATAAGGACATTACGCACCGAAGGATCAAGTTTGGGTGTGAGATGGCTCATGATGACGCGAAAGGCATCATCGTGGCTGGTAATGCTGGGGTCTTCAAAGAGCGTACGAATTGCTGAGGGTTCCAGATAGGGAATAGGATAAAAATGCACTTCACCAAAGGCATCATGAAGAATGATCGGCGTGAAGCTCTTATCAAATGCCGTCACCATATGGCACGCTTGATGGCGCAGGAACGTATTGCCAAAAGTGAGGCGCTGAGGGCTATCGTGATTACCGCTAATGGCAATGATCGGGATTTCGAGCTCGAGTACGACGCGAATCAAAAACTGATCGAGAAGCGCAATGGCCTCAACAGGCGGGATCGCGCGATCATAAATATCACCGGCAATAATGATGACATCAGGTTTTTCTTCTGCAATATAATCAATAAGCTGCTCTAGAAGATAAGCTTGATCTTCGGTCATGTAGATACCGTGGATGAGTTTACCTAAATGCCAGTCAGCCGTATGCAGAATCTTCATGATGAACTCCTATTAAGTAAGAGGGAATCTTTAGGGAGATTACTATCTTACCGAAGTTCGTTAGGAAAAGGGATGCTGATGAGGAGAATGGCCCTGAAGATTTATTCGAAAAGGAATCTCGCAGATTGTTAGAAGGCTATTGAGCTTGCACATGAAACTCTATTTCTGATGGAGTACTTTTAAGAGTAAAAATGATAAACCATAAAGTGCGAGATTTGAAACGACGATGACACTCCAAACGATCCATAATGAGAATCTTCCGATATACCACGTATCGACCAGTAGTCCGAGAAGGCCCAGAACAATACTGACGATGATAAAGTTTTTATGAGGCATTTTATCAATATACATGGCCGTAAATATGATACTTAGAATCCCATAGTAACTGTAAAGGTAGATAGGAAAGGGGAGGATTGCCGTAAAGGCATCAGAAACTGAAACGAGCGGATACAACATTAATCCATTGACTAACATTAATGCCAATACCAAAGTCGATGAAATAAGCAGGGCTAGAAGAGAGAACGTCATAGAACTTTTAACGATGCTGCGATGTGATTGTGTGGTCATATATTTACCCATATTCTATAGCATGAATCCTGCGCTTTTTAACAACATCTTGTCATTGTAGTGCGTAACTAGGATGAATTTGGTGAGCTGATTGATACCGTGATAGGTTATCTGTTTGAGAGGTTGATATTATCAATAAATATTTATAATAATGATTTCTTCATGTAAATAATGGCAAGTATTTACTGAATTGATGATAAAACGATCGAAGCTTAGTCAATATGGTAAAATTATGTCAGTAGTTATTTTTATACTCGATCATAGGGAGCAAAAGGAGTTCACATATGACAATCCCAGCAAATCAAAGATATCAAGAGAATCAGCGTGGACGAATTACCTTAACGTTTTTTTATCTTTTTGGACTTTTTGCATTAATAACGTTCGGTATTGCTTATACCGTATTGAATATTATGGTGGCAGATCGTATTCAAGATGCGATTCAATTAAGCCGTATTGTGCCATTTTCGATTATTACGTTCTCTGCAATTTTACCATTAGGATTAATGCTCGGTTTCTGGATGAGCAGCTTTGGTAATCAGCCATTAGATGGTGCATTTAGGCTTGCGGCGGCTCGACGCGGTTTTGTATTGACGTTCTTTTATCTACTAATTTTATTAGGATTAGTGCTAATGATCGACGAACCTATTGCCAATATGTTGGGTTTGAAAGCATTTAACTATCAATTATTGATTGCCGCACCGATTGGCGCTCTATTAGGTGCCTTTTATGCTTATATTTGTGCGATTATTACCGCTAAGTTTTCTAAAGTTGCGAAGAGATATGATGAAAATCATCCTGTAGGAAGGATTGAAGATCCTAATTAGAGTACGCTGAAGTGCTACATGAGATGAAGTTTGAAGATGCCGGCAAAGTGAATATTGCCGGCATCTGTTTTTTCATCAGGCAATAAGATGAATTCAAAATGAATTAAGGTAATAATCATCGTTAACTAAGCTCGTAAAGTTGCCGTAAAAGTCGGCAATGGATCATTAAATTAAATATTGATAGAGGATGAAGGACTGAGGAATTGACATGAAAATTGATAAAAATCTATTTTTAATGCCCCCAAAAGAGACGGCTCCCTTTTTTTTGAAAAAATTACACCATGAGTTTGAAATTGAAGCGGTGGCAATATTATTATGGGCAGCTTTAGAAGCGACTAATAAACTGTCAGGTCACCGTTTATATCGTCAAACAATGGAAGAGACGAAGGCTTTTTTAGCCACGATTAGTGAGTTGTATGGCGTTTATATCGCTGGAAATGACACACCTATCGCAATGCTTGCCGTTGAAGAGGATTCGATAGAACGGATTGCAGTT
>JASLEF010000238.1 GCA_030151245.1 Ignatzschineria sp.
CACTCTTGATTAGAGGTGATCCATCAATTCGCCAATTTTAGAAACACCGATAACTTCCATGCCGGGAATATCATTTTTGGGTTTATTAGCGATCGGAATAATGGCGCGTGTAAAACCATGTTTAGCGGCCTCTTTTAAGCGTTCTTCACCATGAGGCACCGGACGAACTTCCCCCGCTAAACCGATCTCTCCAAAGACGACGAGGTCTGAGGGTAATATTGTATCTCTAAAGCTTGAAAAGGCTGCGGCGATAACGGCTAAGTCAGAGGCTGTTTCTGTTACTTTAACCCCACCCACGGCATTGACATAGACATCTTGATCCATCATGGCAATACCTGCATGGCGATGTAAAACGGCAAGGAGCATGGTTAAGCGGTTTTGTTCTAATCCTAAGGTGACTCGTCGAGGTTGTCCGCCTAAGGAATCATCAACGAGCGATTGAATTTCGATGAGTAAAGGACGTGTTCCTTCTCTGGTGACCATAATGACACTGCCAGAACTTCTCTCAGGTTGTCTGGAAAGAAAGATGGCAGACGGGTTGCTAATCGGCTTTAAGCCTGTGCCTGTCATGGCAAATACCCCGATTTCATGTAGGGGACCAAAGCGATTTTTGTAAGAGCGCATAATTCTAAAACGTGAATCAACTTCACCTTCAAAGTAGAGAACGCAATCGACCATATGTTCTAATACTCGAGGCCCAGCAATTGCTCCCTCTTTGGTGACATGACCGGCAAGAAAAATGGATGTGCCTGTACGTTTTGCAAAACGAGTGAGGAGAGCGGTACTTTCCCGAACTTGACCCACATTGCCGGGAGCTGAGTTGAGGAGTTCTGTGAAGATGGTTTGAATAGAGTCAATGACCATGACATCAAGATTCATCGGCTCTGCGACTCTAAGAATCTTTTCGACATTCGTTTCTGATAATAACTGGAGTTTTGAACCATCAAGCTGTAGCCGTTCTGCCCGTAGTGCGACTTGGCTAGGAGACTCCTCACCGGTCACATATAGGACGTTTTTGCCAGAGTGGCTAAGGTTAATTAATGTTTGTAGGAGAATCGTTGATTTTCCGATTCCAGGATCTCCCCCGATCAAAACGACGGAGCCAAAAACTAAGCCCCCCCCTAACACTCGATCTAGTTCATTCAGTCCTGTTGAAAAACGGGAGAGCTCTTCTTTCTGGACATCTGTGAGGATTTGAACACCATCAGTTCCCGCTGTTCCTGAGTAACCTGACAGTCGGGTTGGTGTCTTTTCAACCACCATCTCATCGATAGAGTTCCAAGATTTACAATCTAAACATTGTCCAGCCCACTTTTGGGCAACGGCGCCACAATCACGGCAGACAAACTGTTTTTTCTCTTTGCTCATATCCTGATTTCCTTATTACTCTGTGTCAGTTTTCGTATGATGAATGATCAAAAATGCCGAGACAGATCATTGCTCGGCATCTATTTTACCCTTTTTGTCGAAGAAAAGGGATGAGGCTTTCGTCTATTTTATAGGACTTATTTAGTAATTTTGGCAATAGAAGCTTCATAATCTTCTTTACGAGGAAGCAGGTATGATGCTATCGCACCAATGATGAGTAGGGTTCCTGCTGTCCAGAAGGCGATATAATGAGAGCCATAAGTCTCATACGCCCAGCCGCCCAGCCAAACACTCAGTGTCCCGCCAATTTGATGACCAATAAAGGCAAAACCATAGAGCATTCCGACCAATTTTACGCCATAAATATCCGCTAACATTCCCGAAGAGATTCCCATGTTTCCGGCCCAAACTAAGCCCCCAATAATGGCGATGGTATAGAGTTGCCAAGGTGATACCACCATTACTAACATAAAGAACGCAATACCGCGAACAAAGTAGATAGCAACAAGCAACCAACGATGTTGAATTTTAGTACTTAATCGACCTAGCATCATCGTACTAAAAACGGCGGTTAATCCAATAAGACTCACGCCAAAAGCACTAATATTTTTAGGGAAGCCATGATCTACTAACATCGGTACGGCATGAGTACCTAAAAGATTCATACTAAAACCACAGGCAAAGATTCCGATGCAAAGAAGCCAAAAAGGGCGAGTAGAGAAGACTTCTCGCAAGGTATAGCTGCTACCCTTCATTTTCGCACTTCGTAGCGCCATGCGCTCTTGATGCGCTTTAATCTCCTCTTCTGTGGTGAGATCCCCATTTTCAGGAGGGGTTCCTCTGACAACTCCAAAGGCAACGATCAAGGTAAGCAGGGTAAAAATAACCGCATAGCCTAATAAGGTCGTTTCCCAGCTAAATGATTGGATTAAACTATTAAATACCGGCGTCATAATGGCAATTCCTGCCATCGATCCTGTAGAGAGAAAAAGAAGCGCCATCGTTCTTTTGGCAATAAACCAACTACTGATGAGCTGAGTAAAAGCAACAGGACTTGTGAATGCTAATCCAAAAGAGAGCAATCCACCGTAGCTTAAAGCGAAGATCCATTGATTCTGGGTATAAACGGTACAGATTAGCGATATTGCGACTAAGATCGCCCCGATAATTAGTGTTTTTCGAGTACCTAATCGATTGACACAAAACCCTGCTACGGGCATTCCAAAACCATAAACAAGCATGCCAAAAGCGATAACGCCTGATAAGGTACTACGAGAGATTCCTAGCCCCTCACTCATAGGGATCACAAAAGGACCGATGCTCATGCGCATTCCTACAGTGATCATGGTAAGTAGAGCGGCGGCAAAAACGATGGTCCAACCGTAATACCAATTTTGAGTTGGTTTTTTTATCTGATTTTGTGACATTTTATATAGACTCGGATTATAAAGATTAAAAGTGTATCGAATGTATCGGTAATTGAGAATAATATTACGTGTCGCTTACCGCTACGTAAATAGAGATTGTTTTTCCATTGACGAATAGGGCAGTGATAT
>JASLEF010000006.1 GCA_030151245.1 Ignatzschineria sp.
ATCGAAAGCTTTAAAAGAGAATGAAGCGAAGATCAATGAGGAATTAATTAGTGCACAAGGTCAAGCGCAAGAGATTGGTGGATACTATCGCCCAATAGACGCAAAGGCTGAGAAGGCAATGCGCCCAAGTGTGACCTTTAACGAGATTCTTGCAGCGCTATAATGATTTAAATAGAGGGTCGTGATTCTCTAGAAATTACTAACTCATGGAAAAGCCCAATAGGTTACCTATTGGGCTTTTTGTTGTTTAATACGGTGTATATTTAATGACTCAAAAGAGGAATTTAAGAGAGGAAGAGGAAATTCCATAAAATGACTTTGTTAATAATCTTGATAGAGATCCCCTAGTCTGTAAAGAGGAAATAAACTGTTTTTGTCGCTCTTTACCAAAGGCTTATTGTCTATCTAATAACAGCTAGTTAAACACGAAATATTCACAACCAATAGATAAAACAATTTTCATATGAAACTCATTATCATCTATTGTAAATGCTATTGATTCGTATTACTATTGTTCCTCTAATTTTATGCCTCAATATTGGGCTTGATAAAAGTATCTAAAAGGAACATTCATGTTACAACAGGGTAAGTTTCAGCAAAAACGATTAGCTGTGACTGTTGCGCTTCTATTTTCACTCTCTTTAGCACATGCAGATTTGTCTGATCCATTAAAGCTATCGTCTTCAGAATTTATAGAAAAAGAGATAGAGGAGCAGGGTAAGGTCAATTTAGGAAGTGTTACTGTACTAGGGCAGTTCACAAATTTAGTGGGCATTTCAGAGGGCGTAAGTTCGGGGGAAATAGGAAAAAACAGCTTAAACCAAGCCCAGTTAGATATTATTCAGGCAACTAATATGGGAACTGTTTTAGATAAAATGCCAGGTGTGAGTATGTCAGGAAGCCCAAGACCGGGTGGGCAAAATGTCAATATTTGGGGAATGAGTGAAGGTCGAAATGTTCCTATTACCGTAGATGGTGCTTTGAAGACTTTTGATAAATATCGTCAAGGGTCTCTTTATGTTGATCCTGATTTAATTAAGCAGGTGACTGTAAATAAAGGGGCCTTTAATCCTGAGGTTGGGAATGGGGGATTTGGTGGAAATGTTCAGTTAGAGACGAAAGATGCTCAAGATTTCTTGAAGCCGGATCAAAATATTGGGGCATATTTAAAATATGGTTTCCATACCAATAATGAGCAAAAAAATTATACGGGAGCTGTTTTTGGTCAATCTCAAAATGGTATGGTTGACGGTTTGATCTATTTTTCTCGTGCAGATTCTAGAGACGTTGAATTGGCAGATAAGCAGAAGTATCGAGGTTCTTCGTTGGATCAAAATAGTTATTTGATAAAAAGCAATATTTATTTTTCGAGTGAAAGTAAATTAACGCTAAGCCACGCAAATACTCATTTTAAAGGTTGGATGCCCTTTGCGGCCATGGGAGGGAATACGATTACAACAGATCCTAACAATGAGTATGATTGGAAACGCCGAATTTTCTATCGGGATCAAAAGGATCGTAGCTATAGCGCTAAGTTTGAATATTTGCCGGAAGATAATCCATGGGTTAATTTAAAAGTGGATGCGGCATATTCTGAAACCAAGCAACATGATCAAAAGATTGCACCAAAAGAGGGTGAAAAAGCACCATCTATCTTGCTTTCAACTTTCGGAAAAGAGAATTGGACAACCTATAAAAATACCTCTTTGCATATTCGTAATACTAGCGAGCTTACAAGTAGCTGGGCCGATCATAGTATTACAGTAGGCTTACAATATTTGCGTAAACAGCAAGATGCTTTAATGTTTTATGACAGCGGGAAGTATGGTTCACAGGAATTTAACTACGGTTATTTCACGCCACCATTTTTACCCGCAGGTCGTCAAACGGTAACAAGTTTGTATATTAATGATGATATTAAAATTGGGGATATCACGATCAGTCCATCACTTCGTTATGATCATGTCAAAAATCAAAGTTTTGGTAACGTTGCTGGATATCATTCAACCGATCCTTTAGATGGGCATGATTACCGTCCTGTCAGTTATAGTGGTCTATCTCCAAGGTTAGCTCTCTATTGGCAGCCATATGATTCTATGGCACTTTTTGTCGATTATACGCATAGTTGGCAGTCACCAACGCTTCATGATCAATACATTGTACAGGCAAAAGGTATCAGTGGACCTAATGCAACTAGTCGTAATTTAGGCAAGGAAAAACTACGAGCTTTCCGATTCGGAGGGTTGTTGAATCTGCAAAATATTTGGATGGATGATGATCAATTCGCTTTAAGTGCAACTTATTTTAATAATAGAGTCAAAGAGGAAGTGATTCGTAAGATTGGTGCGATTTATTGCGAAGCACATCATGTGACCGGAGATAATAAAAGTTGTGGCAAGCCCATGAGCGCTTATCATAATGGGCCAGGCTATACCATTCAAGGTTTAGAATTGTCCGCAAAATATGATAGTGAGTATATTTTTGGGAGCTTGTCGGCAACGATGATCAAAGGAAAGCGTATAGGATCTCCCCGTAATATTTGGTCCGAAAAAGATAGTTGGATGCGTGATATTCCCCCGAGGGAGTTGCGAGCGACAGTTGGATTTAATATACCTAGCCATCAATTTAGTATGGGCTGGGAGAGTGCTTTTGTGCGAAAACAAGATCGAACCCCCTCTGTGACAGATCCGAAAGCAGGAGCTCTGAGTTATCCTTTAACACCTGGATATAGTGTTCATAGTCTATTTATGACCTACTCACCCCAGGGACAGCATGGTCCCAAATTTAATCTAATGATCGATAATATCTTTAATAAGCAATATGCTCCTTATTTGAGTGAACGAGTAGAAGCACCAGGGAGAGATATTCGTTTAAGTATCTCTTATCAATTTTAAATGTTCCGGTTAGGCTTTATTTAGAAGTAAGAAATAGGGCGTTCAATAAGGTAAAAGAGAAGAGGTCTTCATTTTAATATTGGACTTCCCCTAATATTAATTTTTAACCAATGTTAATAGTTATCAAAATGATTGTGATTTTCATTTGCATTTGAGCGAGTACTGAAATACAATTTCAATCACTATAAAAAAAGTAGCGCATAGTGCTAAAGGACAGATGACCATGCAACAAAGAGAATATGATTTAAGTCTATTAACCCATCAGTTAAAATCAGAAACAACAGGCACGCATGATACTGTGGATCACTTAGTGATGTCGGTGAATCCTTTTGCGAATGAAGAGAATTATGGGAAATTTTTACAACTACAAGAGATTTTTCATAAGATCGTAGATGATATTTATCTGCGTGAGGATTTAAATAATGCGATTCCGGGATTAGCCGCCACAGCAAGACATTCCGCTGTTTTGTCTGATATGACAGATTTAGGCGTTGCAAAATACCCGATAGAGCATCTTCCTAAACCCAAAGCAGAGGAAGCGATCGGTTGGTTGTATTGCGCCGAAGGATCAAATTTAGGGGCGGCATTTTTATATAAAGAAGTTAACAAAATTGATCTTGATAGTGAAAGAGGCGCGCGCCATTTAGCGGCTCACTCCGATGGGCGTGGTAAGCATTGGCGTAACTTCTCAGCACAGCTGAATGCTATTGATTTTGATGCTGAGGCAAGAAAATCTGCTGTAAAAGGTGCAAATGAAGCATTTACTTGCTATAAAAATTTATTGCGTATGATTTTTGAATTACCAGCACCCACAGAGCAAGCAGCTTAACCAATGAAAAAAGTTCGTTCCATTTGTTTGATGATTTTAGGCGTAATATTTCTATTTTTAGGAGTATTAGGGGTGTTTTTGCCGTTATTGCCGACAACGCCTTTTATTTTGTTAACGGCATTTTGTTGGGCAAGAAGCTCAGAAAAGTTTCATACTTGGTTGTTAGAAAATAGACATTTCGGACCGATGGTTCATAATTGGGAAACGAGTCGAGTTATTCCTATCAAGATGAAATGGCTCTCAACAATTATGATGAATGGGGCGATTATGACGACTGTGTTTACGATGTCGAATGATCGCTGGTGGTTGAAGCTGATTATGGTCGCCATAGCGATTAGTACTACGATGTGGATCTGGTCATTTCCGCATGAAGCAGAAAGTGAAAATGATGTGATTGCGAAATAAGAGCTTAATCTATTGAGGATCAATTTCATGCTGGTGTCGCAGAAATGGTAGGTGATCTGTTAACTAAAAAGGATCATCGTTGCGGCATTTATTGTGCTAAAGGCTCAGTAGAATAGATATTAAGAAACCCCGGTCATAATGATATGACTGGGGTTTTTATTGGAATAGATTTTTGGGGTCAACCTCACAATGAGATTCGGTCTTAAATTATCTGATTAAAAACGATTTTCAAAGCTGATATGTTGCGGTGGAGAGTATTTGTATATTCTCATTAATTTTATGTGAGTGATGATAATAGATTTTTTGAAGCCGAAATGACAAGGGGGCTGATTTTATAGCATGATGGATACATTATGCGATTTGGAGTAATCGAGATTTTTCACAAAGAGGGTATTCTTGTAGGAATGGAGTGATGAGTTCTACCATCTCTTGATATGACGAACCATAAAAGTAGAGTGCCGTATCACTGAGATGTTCGTTGTAGCTATAAAAATTACCTTTTCCCTCAATTAGTTCACAGATTGTACCGATGACATGATTGATGTCGCAATTTTCATAGACTTCATCAGCTAGTTCCGTGCCGTTGATATAAAGCACAAGACCTTCTAATGTTCCTAGGGGTTCTTGATAGTTTTCACCGCGCAGAAAAGAACCTTTAGGTACGCCCATTGTTTCAATGATCTTGAGCACTTCTGTTAACGTTTCAGGGGTTTTATCTTGGAGAGAGAGCTCTATATCGCAATAAGCCACTTCTCCATTATCTCCCATCCCGGTGCCACCACCTGAGACTTCCCCAAGACCCCGCTCTTCTAAGATTTCATGTAAGGGATCTTCATAAATATCTCCTCGATCGAGGGGACGAAGACGGGCATTTAATTCAAGTGTAAAAGGGGACATAAGATTTACCTAAAAAGGAGATTAAAAAGAGGAGTTATTATCGGTGATTTTGATGCTTATTTCTATGGGTTATGATGATGAAAAGGTCATCATGTTTTATCGGACTTCAAAGTAACTTCATTCTATGTTTGCTGAGATAGAGACTCAATATTGATTCAGCATCGATAGATCCTAGATCCTAGATCCTAGATCAATAGCTCATATCGATAGCTCTCAACTTCATAAATCCTATATCGGCGCATATGAACATGTAGCTATCGGTAGATATAGGGAGATATAGGGAGATTTTATTTAAGCTAAAATATCTTTTAAAGATATCATGCCTAGATGCATAGCTTAAAAGCGGTTGGGCATCTTCTTTTAACGTTGAGATATCATTGGTGAGGATTTGTATGGCTTTACAAATGAGATGCCGGCAATTAAAAGGTTTTTTTTGCAATAGAGATCATGATTGTCGCAAAGAGGGTATTTGGAGGGCTTGATTCATCGTGAGTTCGTAATGCAGAATTACCTTCGACTCAGAGGTTGATAGAAATGATGCATCATGAGAATGAATAAAAAAATCCCAATCTCCTTAAAAGATTGGGATTTTTGATTCTAGAATTATCAGTTTCTAGTTTAAATTAGTTTGCAACGATATTCACTAAACGATTAGGAACGACGATCACGCGGCGAATTTCACCTTCGATGAATTTTTTCGCGTTATCATTATCAAGCGCCATTTTCTCGATCTCTTCTTTAGAAGCTGATGCAGGAACAATGATTTCACCACGTAGACGACCATTGACTTGAACCATATATTTCACTTCATCTGCCACTAATGCACTTTCAACAACTTGTGGTAATGCATGATCTAAGATATCGTCACCGAAAAGATCAGACCAAATGGTGTGAACAATATGGGGAACAATCGGGCTTAAGAGGCGAAGCATGATAGAGAAGCCTTCTTGTTTGACGGCCAATTCATCTTTAGAATCTTTGAGTTTGCTCAAAATATTTAAGATGATCATATTCGCTGAAATGACGGTATTGAAATGGAAGCGCTCATAGTCATAAAGGGCTTTTTTCAGCTCTTGATGAATTTCACGACGCGCATCTTTTGCCGCCTTCTCTGTAATGCTATTAGCATCAAGCGTAGCATCTTTGAGTAGAGCATTATTTTCATAAGCAAAGGTCCAAACACGGCGTAAGAAACGATCTGCGCCTTCAAGACCGGCATCAGACCACTCAAGTGTTTGCTCAGGTGGCGATGTGAACATCATGAAAAGACGAGAAACGTCAGCACCGTATGATTTAACGATCGCTTCAGGGTCAACACCATTGTTTTTCGACTTACCCATCTTTTGGATGCCGTAGTAAGTAACTGGCTCGCCATCCGCTTTTAAGAAATACTCTTTCTTGCCATCAACGTCACGCGCTTCAACATCTTTCACATTAAACCACTCATAACCTTTTGAGCTATGACGGAAGAACGATGGGGCAACCACCATTCCTTGTGTTAGAAGTGCTTTGAAAGGCTCCGGACCAACCTTTTCAACATCGCCGAGTAAGCCTTCATTACGCATGAGCTTATGGAAGAAGCGTGAATAGAGAAGGTGAAGGATTGCATGTTCGACTCCGCCAATATATTGATCTACAGGAAGCCATGCGGTCGCTGCTTTCGGATCAATCATGCCATCTTTGTATTGACTGCATGCAAAACGCGCATAGTACCAAGAAGATTCTACGAAGGTATCCATAGTATCTGTTTCACGTTCAGCATCGCCGCCACAAGTTGGGCAAGAGACTTTTTTGAATGAATCGAGTTTATTGAGTGGATTACCTGAGCCATCCGGGATGCAATCTGTGGGTAGAACGACAGGAAGATCTTTTTCCGGAACAGGGACTTCACCACAGCTTGGGCAGTTGATGATCGGAATCGGACAGCCCCAATAGCGTTGACGAGAGATTCCCCAGTCACGAAGACGATATTGTGTTTTGGGTTGACCTAAGTTTTTCGCTTCTAAGGCAGCCCCAATTTTGGCAAAAGCTCCCTCAAAATCTAATCCTGTAAACTCCCCCGAATTGATTAAAGTTCCGTGCTCGGCAAGTTCTTCTCTCCAAACATCTAATGATTCATTACCATCAGCAGGTTGAATCACCAGTTTCATCGGGAGGTTGTATTTTTTTGCAAAGCCAAAGTCGCGTGAGTCGTGTGCCGGTACAGCCATGACTGCGCCATCTCCGTATGCCATTAAGACATAGTTTGCAACCCAAATCTCTACTTTTTCACCTGTTAATGGGTGCGTGGCAAATTGTCCTGTCGGCATCCCTTTCGCTTCTTGTGTTGCAAAGTCTGCTTCACTGGTACCTGTTTTTTGGCACTCTTTAATGAATTGTGCAAGTTCAGCATTATTTTCAGCAGCTTTTGTAGCAATAGGATGCTCTGGCGCAACGGCGACATATGTCACTCCCATTAAAGTATCTGGGCGTGTTGTAAAGACATTGAATTGACCTTCATCATGAAGGAAAGTGACTTCCATTCCTTGTGATTTTCCGATCCAGTTCGCTTGCATTGTGCGAACCTGCTCAGGCCAATCTTCTAGAAGATTTAAGTCTTCTAATAGCTCATCAGCGTAATCGGTAATTTTGAAGTAATACATCGGGATTTCACGACGCTCTACAAGTGCATCCGATCTCCAGCCACGGCCATCAATCACCTGTTCGTTTGCTAGTACAGTTTGATCAACAGGGTCCCAGTTAACGACGCCATTTTTACGGTAAATAACGCCTTTTTTGTAGAGTTGAAGGAAGAACCACTGCTCCCAACCATAATATTCAGGATCACAGGTAGAGAATTCACGTGACCAGTCAAAACCAAAACCAAGCTCTTTGAATTGTTGGCGCATGTAGACGATATTTTTGTTCGTCCATGAATAGGGCGATACTTTGTTATCGATTGCGGCGTTTTCTGCCGGCATTCCAAACGCATCCCAACCGATGGGCTGCATTACATTGTAACCACTCATTTTTTTATAACGAGTGATGACATCTCCGATCGTATAGTTCCGAACGTGTCCCATGTGCAGTCGACCAGAGGGATAGGGGAACATCGATAGGCAGTAGTAGTTCGGTTTATCCGTGTGATCTGCCACTTTAAAGGAGGCATTCTTTTCCCAAAATGCTTGCGCAGCAGCTTCTATTGCGGCCGCTTCGTAGGTTGGTTTCATCCTATAAGATCCTTTGTTTAATATAGAGATACAACAAGTTTTGATGAGCTAATTGTTTGTCACTGATAAGGTGCCGTAAGGAGGGCTATTTTTTAGATAAATTCCTATCTCGATGCCAATACCAGAGAGATCATCAATATATAATTTTTAACCTCGCTATTATACACTAAGTTAAATTGCATTTGTCCTAAGAACCATGGAAGTTTTATAACAAATGTTCATCTGCTTTGGTGGATTGTTGTTATAATAGCGGACTTGCTTTTATGTCACAGAAATGTAGGGATATTCATATTATGACAACTCAGCCCACTTTGATCGTTGAAAACATCCATAAATCGTTTGGCGATCGTGAGATTTTAAAAGGAATCTCATTAACGCTAAATAAGGGCGATGTGGTTTCAATGTTAGGTGCTTCCGGTTCAGGAAAGAGTACATTTTTACGTTGTATTAATCTGCTTGAAAATCCAGATCAAGGGGAAATTACGCTCAATGGGGAAAAGCTTGTCCTCATTCCTGGAGAAAAAGGTTTAGTTGCAAAAGATCAAAAGTCATTACAAAAGATGCGTTCTGAACTCGGAATGGTGTTCCAAAACTTCAATCTCTGGGGGCATATGACGGTGCTTGAAAATATGGTTGAAGCGCCGATTCATGTGTTAGGGTTATCGAAGAAAGAAGCGAAAGATCGGGCTCTTAAACTACTTGCAAAAGTGGGCATGAGTGAGCGTGTGAATGATTATCCTATTTCACTTTCAGGCGGACAGCAGCAACGAGTTGCCATTGCAAGAGCGCTTGCTATGGAGCCAAGCGTGATTCTCTTTGATGAACCAACATCCGCGCTCGACCCGGAGCTTGTGCATGAAGTCTTAACGGTGATGCAAGACTTAGCAAAAGAGGGGATGACGATGATTGTGGTAACGCATGAAATGGATTTTGCCCGTAACGTTTCAAATCGCGTGGTGTTTTTCCACGAAGGCAGAATTGAAGAGGAGGGTGATCCTCAAGAACTCTTCACAAACCCTAAATCAGAGCGCTTTAAGCAATTTATTAAGCACTA
>JASLEF010000097.1 GCA_030151245.1 Ignatzschineria sp.
TTGGCATCAACATTTAGATCGATGGACACAGCCCGGACGAAATGTGGCTATTAGCGTGAAAATTAACATTTAATATTTAATGCGAAATATTTAAGAACTAGGGACTCAGGAGTAAGAACCCAGAACCCAGAACCCAGAACCAAGAACTAAGAACCAGGAACTAAGGACTAAGGACTAAGGGCTAAGGACTAAGGGCTAAGGACTAAGGGCCAGGAACTCAGGACTAAGGGTTAGGAGCTAAGAACTCAGAACCGAGAACCGAGAACCGAGAACCGAGAACTGAGAACTGAGAACTCAGAACCGAGAACTCAGAACCAAGAACCGAGAACCAAGAACTCAGAACTGAGAACCAAGAACCCAGAACTGAGAACCGAGAACCCAGAACCAAGAACCCAGAACCAAGAACCAAGAACCAAGAACTAAGAACCCAGAACCCAGAACCCAGAACCAAGAACCAAGAACTAAGAACCAGGAACTAAGGACTAAGGACTAAGGGCTAAGGACTAAGGGCCAGGAACTCAGGACTAAGGGTTAGGAACCGAGAACTCAGAACTCAGCATGAACCGTAGTAATAGTTAATGTCAGAATGGTTATTCTATTTTGTAAAAGTCTTGGGTCATTAATGGGATAAATGTTTTTTCCAGAGGGGATGGGGTTTTAAAACTTCTCATCCCTCTTTTGATGAGTGCTGTTAAGTTAATAAAAAATTCGTTATTGTAGTGAGTAGTGACTAGCCACTAGCCACTAGTGAGTTATATCTTTATTGTTATAAGGGAGAATCATCATGATAAAAGTCTTATGTGTTATCGGTTCTATTCGAAAAGATTCGATTAACCGGAAGTTAGCGGTGGCACTCTCAAAACTATTTCGTTCAGATTATGAGGTCTCGTTTGCGGACCTTAAAGATCTACCACTCTATAATCAAGATTTTGAGGAAGCGTTGCCGGCATCGGTGGTGGCATTTAAAGCGCAAGTTGCTGCGGCAGATGCGGTCTTATTTGTAACGCCGGAATATAATCGTTCAATACCAGGGGTTTTAAAAAATGCCCTAGATATTGGTTCTCGTCCTTATGGCACCAGTGTATGGGATGGTAAACCGGCGGCAGTGATCGGGACGAGTACAGGGGCCATTGGTACGGCACTTGCTCAGCATCATCTTCGTCAAGTTCTTGCTTCTGTTAATATGCCAACAATGGTGCAGCCTGAAGCATATGTTCGCTATCATGATGATCTGCTCAATGCCGAGGGTGATATTGTTGAGGCGCGTACTCAACAACATCTTCAGAAGTGGGTGGATGCCTTTGAAGCGTGGATTCAGACAATACGGGCAAAACCATAAACCTTTGTATGATACCTATCGTGAACTGATACAACGGGATCAAAAGAACTATTGAATATGAAGAGAAAATTAGAGACGTTAAAGCAATATGCCACACTCTTGGGAATATTATTAATGGTGATTGTCACGATGCCTATTCGGGCTGAAGATGAAGGAATGGATCTTTCATCTTCTTTTTTATGGGAAATTCAATACAAGAATCAGGCTGTCGGGGCGCTTTTAGGGACGGTGCATATAGGGAGTGAAAAGAGTTTTGTCTCTGAGGAAGCACTCGCTCTTTTAGATCAAAGCTCTCATTTAGTAACCGAGATTCAGGTGCTATTTCCCTCTTTAAGGGAAGAGCAAATGGCTTATTCGCAAGCTGTATCTGTCGTATTTCCCCCGGTGATCGACACAATTGAGGCGCGATTTTCAGAGAAGGTGGCTCAGCGTATTCGTGAGGAGCTCAGAAAGTTGGGAATCATCGAGCAAGCGCGGCAAGATCAATTATCAACGGAGCTTATTTTAATGCTCATGATGATGGATATTGGGGAAGGCTATCAAACGGAGTTTGGAGTCGAGAAGTTGCTCAGAAATGCCTTGATTGATCAGGAGATAGAAAATATTGCGTTAGAGGAGATTGGAGAGTCATTGCAATATTATGTTGAGGCAACAGCGCCCATCTCTTCATGGATGATGGAAACGTGGTTGAATCATCAAGCCTTACTGCAAAGTCTTAGCCAGCAAATAGTTGAGAGCTATGAAGCTAATGATATCAAGAGATTTGAAAGATTGATCGATAAGATGGATTCGATCTCTTTACAATCAGATGATCAGCCAGAGATGATTAATCACTACTATGACATACTCTTATATCAGCGAAACAATCAGTGGTTAGAGGCTTTGGTACCTCTGTTAAAAGCCAATGTCGAGCAGGGAGATTTTCATTTTATCGCTGTGGGAGCTCTACATCTCTTGGCCGATCAAGGAATGATCGAGTTACTACGAGAAGCGGGTTTTGAGTTAATACCGGTGAGCTATTAATAAATCGAGAAGGTATTTAGGGGGAATGACGTCTAGAAGGGAGCCGTATAGAAGTGCTGACTTACTGAATTCTATTCTTGAGATCAATTGAGGAGAAAGCGGGAAGGTTTTAGTGGTGAGATATTTTGATATATTTCTTTTTATGAAGAGCGATCCTGTTTGCCATCCTCGGTATTAGGCCTCATAAAAAAAGGTGAGGAGATTGAATTCCTCACCTTTTGAGTCATCGCGCATATGACATGATTTTAATGGGGGTTATTTGCCCGCTCATTAAATCGCGAATAGTACTTTTTTCTCATCTTTCAAGAGTTCATAGACTTTGTCGATATGACCTTGTTCTGTCACAAATACCTCAATCGTTAGGGAGAGATATTTCCCCGTTTTACTCAAGTTTCTTTTAATGCGATCGTGATCGAGCTTAGGATCAACCTCGGTCATTAAAGCAATGATTGTCTCTTCAAAATCATCGGTGTTTGCACCGGTCACTTTAAAGGCAAAGTGGGTTGGGAATTCAACAAGCGCTTCCCCTGTTTCTGGATTAATCATGATATTTTTCTCCAAGTTGTTTTACCATCTTTATCTTCAAGGGCGATGCCAAGTGCGCTGAGTTCATCACGAATACGATCTGATTCTGCCCAATCTTTATTGGCACGAGCTTCATTTCTAGCAAGGATCATTGCATCAATATCGATACCGAGATCATCACTATCTCCTTGAAGGAATGCTTCTGGCGATTGCTGTAATAAACCAAGGACCCCACCCAATTCTTTTAAGATGGTGTAGTAAATAGGGTCATTGGTTTTGTTATAAGCTGTCGCTGCTTCATATAATATGGAGATGGCAAGTGGTGAATTAAAGTCATCATTCATGGCTGCGTAGAATTTATCCATTAATGGATGAGACTCAGGTAATGGCGGAATGATTTCAGGTACGGTGTTAAGCGCAGTATATAAGCGACGTAAGCCATTTCCTGCTTGGGTAATGGTTTCGTCAGAATAGTTGATATGGCTGCGATAATGCGCATTTAAAATAAAGAAACGGAGTACTTCAGCAGGGTAGATCTCCAAAATCTCTCGAATGGTGAAGAAGTTTCCTAAAGATTTACTCATCTTCTCGTTATCGATATTGATAAAGCCATTATGCATCCAGTAGTTTGCCATAGGATGATCGTGGCAACCTTCTGATTGGGCAATTTCACACTCATGATGTGGGAATTTTAAATCCATTCCCCCGCCGTGAATATCAAAATGAGCTCCAAGCTCTTCCGCACTCATGACCGAGCATTCAATATGCCAACCAGGGCGGCCTTTACCAAATGGAGAGTCCCAATAGGGTTCTCCCTCTTTAGCATGTTTCCAGAGGACGAAATCTAGCGGATCTTCTTTAAATTGATCCACTGCCACACGTTCCCCAGAACGAAGCTCATCAATAGATTGATTTGATAATTTGCCGTAATCTTTAAACTCACGAACACGATAATAGACATCCCCATTAGCGGCAGGATAGGCTAAACCTTTATCGACTAAGGCCTGAATCATCGTCAACATGCCGGCAATATGTTCAGTAGCCCGAGGTTCTTGATCAGGTTTTAAGATATTCAGTGCATCACAATCCTCATTCATCTTGTCGATGAACTCCGCAGTAAGCGCTTGAATCGTAATGCCTCGTTCATTGGCTCTAGCAATGATTTTGTCATCAATATCGGTAATATTGCGCACAAACTTCATCTGATACCCGCGGTGACGAAAGTAGCGGTTAATCATGTCAAAAGCGACTAAAGAGCGAGCATGACCAATATGACAGTAATCGTAAACGGTCATTCCACAGACATACATATTGATGTGGTTGGGGTTGATAGGAACAAAAGTTTCTTTTTTTCTTGTTAGGCTATTGTATACCTGAATCATCTCTCTATTCTCAACTCTCTATCTATTTACGGACAAATGAATCAATTATTTTAACGTATCTTAAGAGACAATGATAGAAGTGCTGAAGAATCGATTGAATTGAGTTCCCAAATGAATGATGACAGGAAGAATAGGATTGATAGAAATTATGTTATAATTCTCATTCTCATCTGATGCAGGTCAAGAAAGTGTCAGATTTCAATCATTATCAATAGAGTGATTATTAAAAACAGATGGCTCTTTTTACTCCTAAAAAACTTCCTAATGCGCCGCTATTAGTGATCATTATTACACTAATGGGCGCTTTTGCACCGATGTCAATAGATCTCTATTTGCCGGCATTTTTACAAATACAAGAGGGGCTAAACACCACCGATGCCGAAGTAAAAAAGACGCTCACCCTGTTTTTAGTGGGGCTCTGTATCGGCATGATGTTTTATGGTCCTTTATCCGATAAGTATGGCCGCCGGAATATTATCTTAATAGGGGCAACAATCTACTCATTAACGAGTATTGCGAGTACGTTTATTGCCAATATTGAGGGCTTGCAAGCCTTGCGATTAGTGCAAGCCATAGGGGCGGGGGCTTGCATGGTGGTCGGGCGAGCCGTGATTCGGGATGTGTTTAAAGGCAAACAAGTGGCTGTCATGATGTCTGTGGTACAAGTGATTATGATGATCGCGCCGCTTTTAGCGCCATTGGTGGGCGTAATGCTACTCTATCTCTTTGATAGTTGGCGTGCGCTATTTTGGGCGTTAACATTCTTTGGTTCAATGGCATTTTTCTTAACATTTTTCTTCTTGCCGGAGACTTATAAAAAGGAAGAGCGCCCGAAAATTACTATTGGAGATACTTTTTATAATTATTTTTTAATCCTGAAAGATCGACGATCATTAGGGGCGATGTTGGGGTGTGCGCTTCCTTCCGGCATTACCTTTGCTTATGTCACGGGCTCTTCCTATCTATATCAAGGGAAATATGGTTTAACGGAATTTGAATTTAGTATCCTCTTTGGTTTAAATATCGTAGGGGTGATTGTCAGCGCACTGTTAAATATCGTCTGTTTACGTCGATTTAATGTTTTAACATTAATTATCTTTGGATTATGTTGGATGAGTGTCTCAGGCATTATTATGTTGGTCATTGGGGATCACTCTCTGAGTGGTTTCTTTATCTCCACGTTCCTCTTAATGTGCGTATCAGGATTTATCGGCAATAATATTGTCTCGCAGATTATCGAGCTTAACTACAATAGAGCTGGGGCAGCGATGGCACTGAATTCTTCAACACAATTTTTTGTCGGGGCGATTGCCAGCCTGATTGTCACTCATCATCAAGAGATGTTGGTGCCGGTGATGGGGGTTTCAGGAATCTTAGCAGTGATCGCTTATGCTGCTCTCTATCAGCCTTGGAAAGAGGTGAGTAAAGAGATTTAGCATTTAATCATCTTCCTGCTATTTGAGGAGAGGGATGACTTTTTTACCTCTCTCTCTTAAACTCTCCATCGATTTGTTGCTCTTCCCGCTTTACTGATCTTATTGAGATTAATGTTCATGGCTGATTAGGATCTCATCTGCGCTTTCTTAAGCGAAAAAATTGACGATTTACAATAAATCGCAAAAAACACCCTTGCTACATGTTATATCTAAAGATCGAAGAATGAGATCTTATTCATGATGTCATAGATCATCTCTACCTGAAGCATTTACGATCTATTTTAGGTAGTGATGACTCTTAGAGGGAATCTCTCTCCCTGATGATTGGGATCTAATCTAGATTCTATGGTGTGGTTGCTAGAAATAGGATGGATCTTAATGTAGGTTGATCTATCCATTCATTAATCAATCATTCACCTGATAGAGATCTTTATGAAAGGAGCAATAATGATGAAGAGTAGAGCTGCAGTTTTACGTGGATTAAATCAAGACTTTGAGATTACGGATATAGAGGTTGCCCCCATTCAATCAGATGAGGTGAGAATGAGGATTGTCGCAACGGGCGTTTGTCATACAGATGCTGTGGCGCAATCTTTAGAGGGATTATTTCCACTTCCCGGTATTTTAGGGCATGAGGGAGCTGGGATTATTGAGGCAGTTGGGGAGAATGTGACAGGGTTTGCCATAGGAGATCGAGCCTTGCTGAGCTTTGCAGCTTGTCACCACTGTGATCACTGTTTAGAAGGGCACCCTTCAGTTTGCGAATCATTTAATGACCTTAATTTTGGCGGCAAGCTGAGTGATGGAACGAGTCCTTATTCGATTGGGGATCAAGCGTTAAATGTCTTTTTTGGGCAATCTTCATTTAGCCAATATATTAATGTGAAAGCCAGCAATGTGGTGAATATTGGTCAAGATGATTCTATAGATCTGGCGTTGCTTGGTCCTTTAGGATGTGGATTGCAAACGGGGGCGGGGACAGTCTTAAATACTCTACGCCCAAAAGCTCAAGATTCTCTCGTGGTCTTTGGTGCAGGAACGGTGGGTTTAAGTGCGGTGATGGCTGCGAAAGCAACGGGTGTTTCTCCTATTATTGTAGTCGATATCCATGATCACCGTTTAGCTTTAGCGAAAGAGCTTGGTGCCACTAGTGTGATTAATGGTCTGAAAGAGGATGTGTTGGCGGTTATTGGTAAGCTCACAAAAGGAGGCGCGCATTATGCGATTGAAACAACAGGTGTGAGTAGTGTTGTGAAGCAGGCGGTGGCCGCGACGAAACCTTTGGGAACGATTGCTATTTTAGGAATTACGGGAGAGGTGACCTTTAATATTCAAGAAGAGATTATGGCCGAAGGAAAAACATTAAAAGGTGTGATAGAGGGAGATAGTATTCCTCAAGTATTTATTCCTAAATTATTATCACTCTATAAAAATGGACAGTTCCCATTTGATAAGTTAGTGAAGTTCTATCCCTTAGAGGAGATTAATCAAGCATTTGCCGACTCGGCATCAGGGGCAGTGATTAAACCCATTATAAAGATGGATTAGTGATGTGAGTATTGTGCTTTTTATGAGTTGATTGGGAAAAACCCATGAAAAAATCGCCCACCGAAATATTGTCGATGGGCGATTTTTTTGGTCTCACTAAGCGCAATACCTTGAAAGATCCTCAAGAGATAGGCTCTCTTGATTTTTCGTTGCTTGACGCATTGTGGATCTCTATTGGGTAAATTCTTATTTAGAGATATGCGCTACTAAATCAAGAACTTTGTTTGAGTAACCAATTTCGTTATCATACCAAGATACAACTTTTACAAAGTTGTCTGTTAATGCGATACCTGCTTTTGCATCAAATACTGATGTGCAAACTTCACCTAAGAAGTCTGTTGATACTACTGCATCTTCTGTGTAACCTAAAACACCTTTAAGTTCACCTTCAGACATCTCTTTCATTTTTGCACAGATTTCTGCATAAGTTGCTGGTTTTTTGAGGTTTACAGTTAAATCAACAACAGAGACGTTCGGGGTTGGAACACGGAACGACATACCGGTTAATTTACCATTTAACTCAGGGATGACAACGCCCACAGCTTTTGCCGCACCTGTTGATGATGGAATGATATTTTGAGCTGCACCGCGGCCGCCTCTCCAATCTTTAGCAGATGGACCATCCACCGTTTTTTGAGTTGCGGTTGTTGCGTGAACGGTCGTCATTAAACCAGACTCAATGCCCCAAGTATCGTTTAATACTTTTGCGATAGGCGCTAAGCAGTTTGTCGTACATGATGCGTTAGAAACGATATCTTCGCCTTTGTAGGTGTTTTCATTTACGCCAATAACAAACATTGGTGTTTTGTCTTTTGAGGGACCTGTCATCACAACTTTTTTTGCACCTGCAGTAATATGTTTGCGTGCTGTCTCGTCAGTTAAGAATAGACCTGTACCTTCTACCACAACATCAACATTGATCTCATCCCATTTAAGATTCGCAGGATCTCTTTCAGAAGTGACGCGGATTGTTTTACCATTAACGACTAAATGACCGTCTTTTACTTCTACGGTGCCGTTGAAACGACCATGTGTTGAATCGTATTTGAGCATATATGCCATGTAATCAACATCGATTAAATCGTTGATACCGACAACTTCAATGTCGTTACGTTCACAAGCTGCACGGAAAACAAAGCGACCGATACGGCCAAAACCATTGATACCTACACGAATTGCCATTTTGACATCTCCTTTTTGAGAGTAGAACTAGAGGTTAAAAAAACTCTTAAAAGTTAAATTAATAAAACTAATAAAGGATCCTTTGAGTTTAACGTAACTATTTGAAAAAGCATTGCTTAAACTCAAAAGAAGGATAAATAGTTTAAATATTATAAAGAAAACTTACGCTTCATAATTTTTAATGAAATCTAATAAAAGAGGAACAGGGCGAGCGGTTGAGCCTTTCTCTTTACCTGAAGTCCACGCCGTTCCCGCGACATCTAAGTGAACCCATGGATAATCTTCGACAAAACGCTCTAAGAAGCATGCCGCAGTGATTGAGCCAGCGCCACGACCACCTGTGCTGATGTTACCCATATCGGCAAAGTTTGAGTCGAGCATCGGTTGGAAGATGTCGTTCCAGATTGGGAACTCCCAGACATGGTCACGGGTATTCTCTGCTGAGGCTCTGATTTTATCGGAGAGCGCTTTGTTGTTACCGAAAAGCCCCGAAACTTCGTGTCCAAGCGCGACAATAATCGCACCTGTTAATGTGGCAATATCAACGATCGCTTTTGGTTTGTACTGTGTCGCATAAGTTAGTGCATCACAAAGGATTAAACGACCTTCCGCATCGGTATTGAGGATTTCGATTGTTTGACCAGACATAGAGGTGACCACATCGCCAGGTTTCACCGCTTCCCCAGATGGCATATTTTCAGTTGCCGGAATTAAGCCGACTACATTTGCCGGGATATTCAGTTCTGCAAGTGCTCGGAATGTTCCAAGAACAGAAGCAGCACCACCCATATCATATTTCATCTCATCCATGGATGCGCCAGGTTTGAGAGAAATACCCCCTGTATCAAAGGTGACGCCTTTCCCTACTAAGGCGATAGGAGCGTCCTCTTTCATAGAGTCATGTTTGTATTCAAGAATGATAAAGCGTGGTTTCTCTTCAGAGCCTTGCGCAACTGCTAAGAAAGAGCCCATTTTGAGATCTTTAATATCAGACTTATCAAGTACTTTGACTTTAATGTTTGGGAACTCTTTTGCTAAATCAAGCGCTGCTTCACCCAAATCTTTTGGCGTCATCATATTCGCTGGCATATTCGCTAAATCTTTTGTAAAGCTCATACCATTGACCAACGCTTGACCATATGCAACGGCATCGTTAACGACGGGATCTGCATTAGCATCTAAAATCGTGATGCTATTTAAGTCGAGTGCTTTAACTGCCTCTTTTTTAGGCGCTGCAAATTGATAGAGCGCATCGCCGACTGCTTGGATCAATGTCGCGATTGACTTCTGCTTATTTTTGCACTGTTGGAGAAGTGAGAAAGTCATGGTTTTAGCGGGTGTTGCTTTCGCCGATCTTGTGACAGCGAGTACCGCTTTACGGACACCATCTAATGAAAATTTGTCTTTTTGACCTAGACCGACGATTACAAGGCGTTTTGCTTGAATGCCCTCAAGATCAATAAGTGATAAGATTTCACCTGATTTTCCAGTAATATCGCCACTTTCAAGAAGCTTTGCAAGCTTGCCATTTAAGGCTTTATCAAGGGTTTCTGCATCTGCGCTTAATTGACCTTCAAAAGCACCGACAACGAGGCAATCTGTTGCGTGTTGATCAAGAGCATCTTTCGATACTTGGAACATCATTTTGTTAATATTCATCATTTATTCCTTTTTATGGTATCTAAAATCTAAAATCTAAAATCTTCTAAAATTCAAAATACAAATTTTTAATTCTGGGACTCACTAGAGGTCATCATCTATGAAAAGGGTGAGGCTGTTTATCAATATTTCAAGAGATTAGATGATCATCACTTTAGTGAAACAAGAAGAGATCAACAAATGTTGATCTCTTCTATAAGGGTTATTGTTCAAGAGCGAGTCGTCCACGAAGCGAGAAGGCTTGGGCTTCTGTAATGACCACATCACAGAAATGACCGATTAATTCCGCAGGAGCTTCAAAATTAACGACACGATTATTTTCTGTTCTTCCTGATAGTTCTTTGGGATTATTGCGGGAAGGGCGATCGACTAAAATACGTTGAATCGTCCCGACCATACCTTGGGAAATCGCATTCGCTTGCTCTGTAAGCTTTGCTTGTAAGCGAGCAAGACGCGCTTTTTTCTCTTCCATAGAGACATCGTCAGGAAGATTTGCGGCAGGGGTTCCGGGGCGTGGAGAGTAGATAAAACTGAAGGAGTGATCATAGTGGATATCTTCGACAAGTTTCATAGTAGCTTCAAAGTCGGCCTCTGTTTCCCCTGGGAAACCGACAATGAGATCAGTTGAAATTGAGATATCTGGACGTAGTGCGCGAAGTTTTTTAATTTTCGCTTTATATTCTAAAACGGTATGGTTGCGTTTCATCATCATCAAGATATGATCAGAGCCTGATTGTACTGGTAAGTGAAGATGAGATACTAACTTTGGAACACGCGCGTATGCCTCAATTAAGCGATCAGAGAAGGCAATGGGATGCGATGTGGTGTAACGAATGCGCTCAATGCCGGCAATCTCTGCGACATATTCGATTAAGAGCGCGAGGTCACCGATTTTCCCATCTGGCATCTCCCCCTGATAGTCATTCACGTTTTGTCCAAGTAGTGTTACTTCACGTACTCCTTGATCTGCTAATGCTGCAATTTCTCCAATGACATCGATAAAGGGACGAGAGATCTCTTCACCGCGAGTGTAAGGAACGATGCAGAATGAGCAATATTTATTACAACCTTCCATAATCGAAACGAATGCGGTAACGCCTTCTGCACGAGGTTTTGGTAAGTGATCAAATTTCTCGATTTCCGGGAAAGAGACATCGACTTGTGTCCCGTTACCTTGCCAAACATCATTGAGCATTTTAGGCAAGCGATGTAAGGTTTGTGGACCAAAAATAATATCGACAAAGGGGGCGCGTTTTTTAATGGCTTCACCTTCTTGGGAAGCAACACAGCCACCTACTGCGATGATGATATGAGGATTTTCCTCTTTCAATTTGCGCCAGCGACCCAATTCTGAGAACACTTTTTCTTGCGCTTTTTCGCGGATAGAGCAGGTGTTTAAGATAAACACATCTGCAGAATCAAGTTCTTGCGTTTGATCAAGATTACAGAATACCTTTAGTGAGTCTGCCATTTTTTTTGAGTCATACTCATTCATTTGGCAGCCTTGGGTTTGAATATAAAAGTTTTTATATTGTGCAGTAGACATATTGATAGTGAATCTCGTAGGTTAAATGTCGATAATTTCAATTCCCCATTTTAGCCTATTTCTTAGGGGAATTCAGGTTACTTTCTTATCGTTTTATAATTTGGTCGCATTCAAGGCCTTTAATGCGCTGATTGTTGTAAAGGTGATGGATAGCACTTGTCAAATGGAAGCGTTACCGCTTTCTCTTACGCTTCATGAATCCAGATGAAACTTGCGAGTCTCCCTGACTGAATACCATCGCGACGATAAGAGTAGAATCTCTCAGAATCACTATAAGTACAGAGATCGCCGCCATAAATCTGTTCCATAGGAACACCTAGATTTTGCAACCGAAGCTTTGCTAACTGATAGATATCGGCATAATATTTGCCAGCATTATCGGACTCTTTAAATAATGTTGCAGGATTTCTTTCAGCGAAAGGAATATTCGTTAATAAGCTATTTCGATAGCTAAATGCCGATTTAACTTCAGGGCCGATCTCAAATGCTTGTTGTGAAATAGCAGGACCTAGCCAGACAAATAGCTCTGTAGGATCTTCTTTTAATGCGGCAACACTATTTTCAATAATGTCCATTAAGAGTGAGCGCCATCCCGCATGTATCCCTGTGACGATCGACTCTTTTCGGTTCGCGATAAGAATCGGCAAGCAATCTGCAGTGAGAATCACAGAAGGGGTATTGACTAGTTCAGTGTATGAAGCATCTGCCCCAGTATGATTCCATTCCGGCATAATGGGAACACAGAGGTTCGAATGAATCTGCGTGAGAAAGAAATCATTGTGAGGGATATGAAATGTTTTGTAGAGTAATTCTCGATTCCGAGCGACAACTTGAGGATCATCTGGCGTACTAAGACCAAAATTTAAGCCTGCAAAAGGACCGGCACTAAAGCCCCCTTTACGAGTTGTCGTAAAGGCTTTAATACGTGATGAAAGAGGCCATTTCGGGGTGATGATTTCTAGCCCGCTTGCTTCGTCTTTAATGATTTTGCTCATATTCAATACTCTCTTCACGAATGGCCTCAATTAAAGTCGCCATATCATTCGGGCATGGTTGTTCAAAGTAGAGTTCTTCGCCAGTACGAGGATGGGTAATACCAATCGCAAAGGCATGCAGAGCTTGGCGTTTAAAACCGCGAAGAACATTTTCAGCGTGTTGACCAAATTTCTTAGGAAGCTTTAGACGAGCACCATAATCGCTATCTCCGACAATAGGGTAGTTGATATGTTGCATATGTACACGGATTTGATGGGTTCGACCTGTTTCTAAACGTGCTTCGATAAGGGTATGCGCTCGGAAGCGATCTTGTACGCGAATGTGAGTTATGGCTTCTTTACCCTCGTTATTGCCATCCTCATCTGTTTCGGTAACCCACATATGTTTACGACGATGAGGGTTGCGACCAATAGGAGCATCAATCGTTCTGCCGGCAATCAGCTCACCGATGACTAATGCTTGATAGATACGCGTCGGTGTTCTCTCTTTGAATTGTTCAATGAGCGCCGCTTCTGTTTCAGCATTTTTTGCAATAACAAGTAGACCAGAAGTCTCTTTATCTAAACGATGCACAATTCCCGCCCGTTCTAAGTTCGCTAATTCTGGGCAATGATGGAGTAGGGCGTTAGCAAGAGTTCCTTGGTTGTTGCCAGCACCCGGGTGAACCACCATGCCAGCAGGTTTATTGATAATGATAATATCATCATCTTCAAAAATGATATCTAACGCTCTTTTTTCAGGTTGTATTGTGTCATCAACGGTAACTTCTTCGATCGTTAAAGTCACAATATCATCTATCGAGACATTATCTCTGGGACGGGGAATTTCTCCATTAAGGAGTACTTTTTTATTCTTTATCAGCTTTTGAGCTTGGCTTCGAGAAAGGTTTGGATGTAGGATTGGTAGAATGGCATCAATACGTTGGCCATCTAAATGATCTGGAACGGTAATCGTAAAAGTTTCTGACTGTTTCATAATTTATCTGTATAATCTCGAAGAATTAATTCAATTTGTTGGACTCTATAGTAATAAAATGAAAGCGAAAACACTAAAATTTTTTATGGTGCTGATCTCAGCGGGAATTATTACTGCGTGTGGATCATCACAAACCAAGAAAGAAGATAAGTACTTTGCCATGACAGGACAAGACCTTCTTGCGGAAGGGGATAAGAACCTGGAGGGGGCAAGTTATGAGGTAGCGGTCCAACATTATGAAGCGATTGAAGCGAGATTTCCGCATACAAGCTTAGCTGAACAAGCAAAGTTGAATAAAATCTATGCGCATTATCACGATCGTCAACATGCTAAAGCACTCAAAGAGATTCAAGAGTTTATTCGACTCTATCCGAATCATGAAAGTGTTGATTACCTCTATTACATGCAAGGGTTAATCAACTTTGATAGAGCACGCTCAATTCTTGATAAATTGTTACCGCCAGATCGTTCGAAAGTTGACCAAAACCAAATGCGTGATTCATTAGAATCATTTATGGTGGTTGTGAATCGTTACCCTGATGGTGAATATGCAGAGGATGCAGCTAAACGAATTATTTATCTTCGTAACCTATTAGCAGAAGCAGAGATTCATAAAGCTGAGTTCTATATGGAACGTCATGCCTATATTGGGGCGATTAATCGTGCTCAGTATGTGTTAGATAATTATGATGCAACAACCTCTGTATCGAATGCGCTTTACATTCAAGCAAAAGCTTATGAGAAGTTAAACTTACCTGATCTTGCACAGAAAAGTGCACTGGTTTTACGCCATAACTTCCCTTACGATGCCCGTCTTCCTGAGTTTGGTTTTGCCAATACGCCAGGTGCTGTGGTGGAAGAAGTTGATATTACGGAAGAATAAGTTTAGCGGATAGAAATCACGAACAGATTAAGCAATTTTGATCTGTTCCTCACCTGAAATTAGGTCTATACTAAAGGAATTTATGAGAATGAGTCATGCATTTGGAGGTTTCCAAATGATGATGAAGTTTTCAAATTCCTTTTTTATTGAGTTATCAACAGATAAAGACAAGTAGATTATGATTATTCTGACACTCTATCGAGTTTTATGGTGGATTTTATTGCCGGGGATAATCTTGATGCGATTTTTTCGGGATTGGCGCTCGCCATTAGGCGTAAGAGGATTTTGGCAGCGTTTTGGTTTTCAAAAGATCCGTCAGGCGGATATTTTGATTCATGCCGTTTCATTAGGGGAAGTCCGTGCGGTGACCCCATTAGTGAAACGTCTATTACTGGAGAATCCCACTCGAAAAATTCTCTTTACTGCGACAACTTTAACCGGCAGCGATCAGGTTCAGCGATCATTTAAAGATGCCTTAGCAACGGGGCAATTAGCGCATACTTATCTTCCCCTTGATTTTGGGTTGTCGATGGCGCATTTTTTGAAGAAAGTTGCCCCTAAAGTCATTTTGGTTATGGAGACTGAGATCTGGCCAAACTTTATTTTACAGGCAAAGAAAAAGCAAATCCCCCTCTATATTATTAGCGCTTGTTTATCTGATCGCTCTTATCGTCGTTATCAAAAGATTCAAAAAAGCATTCATCTCCTATTAAGTGATGTTGTTGTTTTAGCACAAACGGAGGATGATCAATTACGTTTTGAGGTACTTGGCGTTAAATCAGCAAAGAAAATGGGGAATATTAAATATGATTTAACCGTGCCAGATAGCGTATTTGAACGGTTAGCCATATTGCAGTCTCTTCGTGATCCTCAAGCGATCTATTGGATTGCGGCAAGTACGCATGAAAAAGAGGAAGAGCTGATTATTGAGGCATTTATCCGTGCAAAAAGACGGATGCCGCACTTAAAATTAATTTTAGCGCCTCGTCATCCAGAAAGATTCCAAGAAGTGAAGCTGCTACTAGATGAGTATGTGGATGCCCATGACTATCAGTTTTCTGTGAGAAGTGAAGGGGCATTGTCAGACCTAAATCCAAAGGCCGATATTTGGCTAATTGATACGTTAGGGGAGTTACTACTGTTTTATGCTTTTGCAGATATTGCCACGGTGGGCGGGAGTTTTGTTCCGATAGGGGGACATAATATTTTAGAGCCGGCCTATTTCTCGAAACCGATTATTGTCGGTCCCCATATGGAAGAGAATCGGGAGACGATGCTGCAGTTTTTAGCCAATGATGCGATCCTTCAAGTAGAGAGTGATGCATTAAGTCAGCTCATTAAAACATTAGGGGCAGATCAAGATTATCGTCATGCCTTAGGAGAGGCTGCGCGTTTAACGATGGCAGAAAATCAAGGGGCGATTGATGTTGTGATTGACGAAATAACGCCACTTATATAAATCTTCTATAGAGATTTTATTTTTAAAAAAAGACAGTATTTTGTGATTTAAAGGGGTAGGCGACTCTGCTAAAGCCTATCTTATTGAAACTATAAAATGCGCTAAACCCTTGTTATTATCTATTTAGTTCGAAGAATCCCCTCTAATTTGCTTCTCTGCGCTTATCTCTTATATACTGCTAAAGGTTATAGATAATTAGGATGCTTAAAAAAACGATTTCTCATGCCAAGAACGGATCAAAGTTGAAACGGTGAGAACGACATATAGCGATAAATAGCATCATTATCTTCAAAAAATTTCAGTTTTATTTAATTTTTAATTTATTAATTTATTAATTCTCAGAGAAGGATAAGCTTTATGGCAAATTCTAAAATTTTCTACACTAAAACAGATGAAGCACCAGCACTTGCTACATACTCATTTTTACCGATTGTTGAAGCATTTACGAAACCAGCCTCAATTGATATTGAGGTGAAAGATATTTCATTAACAGGTCGCATTTTATCGCTTTTTCCAGAACTTTTAGAAGAGTCACAGCGGGTTGAAGATGCGCTCGCGGAGTTAGGGAAATTAACGCAAGATTCGGCAACAAATATTATTAAATTGCCCAATATTTCAGCATCTATCCCGCAGTTAAAGCGTGCTGTTGCAGAGCTTCAAGCTGCAGGATTTGCAATTCCAGATTTCCCTGAAGAGCCAAAAGATGAGAGAGAAGTAGAGATTAAACAGCGTTACTCTCGTGTGTTAGGTTCGGCTGTAAATCCGGTATTGCGTGAAGGAAACTCAGATCGCCGCGCACCTATGGCGATTAAAGAGTTTGCTCGTAATAATCCTCATTCAATGGGAGAGTGGAAAAAAGACTCTAAGACTAAGGTCGCAACGATGAATGATGGTGATTTTTACGGTTCAGAGCAATCTGTGACGCTCCCAGAAGCAACAGAATATAAGATTGTCTTTAAAGGGGAAGGTAAAGAGCAGGAGTTAAAAGGTTTTGCTCCTCTTTTAAAAGGCGAGATTATTGATAGTTCTGTTATGAGTATTGCTAAATTGAAAGCATTTGTGGCAGAAGCTATCGCAGAAGCAAAAGCCAAAGATATTCTTTTATCCGCGCATCTTAAAGCAACGATGATGAAAGTATCAGATCCTATTATGTTTGGTGCGATTGTTGAGGTCTATTTTGCAGAACTCTTTGCAAAATATGCGGCTCTTTTCAAAGAGCTCGGTATTGATACGCGTAACGGTTTAGGCGATGTCTATGCAAAACTAAAAGGTCATGCACAAGAGGCAGAAGTCATTGCTGCCATTGATGCAGCGATTGCGAATGGACCTCGTCTTGCGATGGTTGACTCCGATAAGGGGATCACTAACCTACATGTTCCCTCAGATGTGATTGTTGATGCCTCAATGCCGGCAATGATTCGTGCGGGTGGAAAGATGTGGAATAAGGATAATCAGACCGAAGATACGATTGCAATTATTCCAGATCGTTGTTATTCAGGGGTGTTTGCCGCAACGATTGAGGACTGTATAGAAAATGGGGCATTAGATCCTAAGACAATGGGAACCGTTCCTAATGTGGGATTGATGGCGCAGAAAGCAGAAGAGTATGGTTCTCATGATAAAACATTCCAAGCTCCTGGTAATGGTGTGATTGAAGTGATCACCAAAGAGGGCAAAGTTCTGATGAGCCAAGCTGTAGAAGCGGGGGATATTTTCAGAATGTGCCAGGCAAAAGATGCTCCTATTCAAGATTGGGTGAAACTTGCTGTCACCCGTTCACGTCTTTCAGACACGCCAGCTATTTTCTGGTTAGATGAGAATCGTGCACATGATCGTGAAATGATTAAGAAAGTGGACATCTACTTAAAAGATCATGATACGGAAGGATTGGATATTCAAATTATGGATCCCATATCAGCGGCGAAACTAACCTTAAAACGTATTCGTGAAGGTCAAGACACGATCTCTGTTACCGGAAACGTCTTACGAGATTACCTCACAGATTTATTCCCAATTTTAGAGTTAGGAACTTCTGCAAAAATGCTCTCAATTGTGCCTTTAATGCAAGGGGGCGGTCTGTTTGAAACAGGAGCGGGTGGTTCTGCACCAAAACATGTGGAGCAATTTGTTTCAGAAGGTTATTTGCGTTGGGATTCACTTGGGGAATTCTTGGCATTAGCAGAATCTTTAAAACATTTAGGGCGTACGCAGAATAATGAAAAAGCACTGTTGCTTGGGGAAATGCTAGATATTGCTAATACGAAATTCTTGAAAGAAGATCGTTCGCCTGCGAGAAAAATCGGTCAAATTGATAATCGCGGTTCACACTTCTATCTCTCCCTTTACTGGGCGGAAGCTCTTGCAAATCAATCGAAAGATGCAGAGCTTCAAGCGACCTTTGCAAAAGTATCGAAAGCTTTAAAAGAGAATGAAGCGAAGATCAATGAGGAATTAATTAGTGCACAAGGTCAAGCGCAAGAGATTGGTGGATACTATCGCCCAATAGACGCAAAGGCTGAGAAGGCAATGCGCCCAAGTGTGACCTTTAA